>CAZTUT010000067.1:0-15420 GCA_964616395.1 uncultured Burkholderiaceae bacterium | reverse complement strand
ATCTTGACTTCGCCAACAGTGCCGTCAGCCAGCGTCAGAGCTTGGGCCGAACCGGCGACAACCTGATCGAGGATCGCCACGATCCGAACCAGGAGTTGATGGCGCAGGGGGTGGCCAATCTGGTCACACCGCTGTTCGGCGGCATTCCTGCCACCGGCACGATCGCCCGCACCGTCACCAACGTGAAAAGCGGCGCCACCAGCCCGATCGCCGGCATCGTCCATGCGCTGACGCTGCTGCTGGTGATCCTGGTGGCGGCCCCGCTGGCGGCCAACATTCCGCTGGCTGCCCTGGCTGCCATCCTGCTGTTCGTGGCATGGAACATGGGCGAATGGCGCGAGTTCGCGCGACTGCGGCAGTTTGCGCTGACCTATCGAACCATCCTGCTGTCGACGTTCTTCCTCACCGTGGTGTTCGACCTGACCGTGGCGGTGGAGGTCGGCATGGTGCTGGCCGCGCTGTTTTTCATCTACCGGATCAGCCAGCTCACGCGGGTGGAGCCGGTCACCCTGCCGGATGCGCCCCGGGGTGTCGAAGCCTACCGGCTGACCGGGTCGCTGTTCTTCGGCGCGGTCAGCAAGCTGGAATCGCTGACCGACCCGGCGCGCTTCACCGGCGCGGCGGCCCCAAGCGTGGTGATCCTCGACTTCGCGCCGCTGCTGTCGCTGGATACCACCGGGCTCGAGCCACTCGAGGCGCTGCGGCGTCAACTCGCGCGACGCGGCGGAACCCTGATCGTCGCGGGCGCCCACGACCAGCCGCTCGATCTGCTGACCCGATCGGATTTCCTCGCGCATGTTGGCGCCGACAACGTCACCGCCGATGTTGCCGCGGCGCTAGCGCGGGCGCGTACGCTGGGCGGTGGTACGGCCTGACGGTGCCACCGTCGGTAGAATCTGGTCTATCGGACGCTCGCGTCCATGATCTCCGCGGCCAACATGAGCTACGAATCCGAACTCACGCGATTCCTGAAGGACCTGAAGGCCCGCAATCCGGGGCTCGAACAGAAGCAGCGCGAAGGCCGCGCGATCTGGTGGGACAAGGACCTCGACCGCGACGAACTGAAGCGCCAGCAGGCGGCGCGCGTGCCGCAGCAGGGCTACGTTTACCAGACCTCGACCCGCAAGGACTGAGCGGGTGAGCACGCCTGACACCCCGGCGCCCGAGCCGGTGCCATCCGAAGCGCCTGCGCTCGTGCCGCTGCCTGCCGCGCCCGAGGCGCTGGCCGAAACGGCGCTGCCACCGCCAGCCGAGGGTAGCGAGGCCGTGACACCCGACGTCGTCGACGGCGTAGCCCTCGCCCGGCTGTATGGCGAACCGCTGTTCAAGCTGCCGCAGGACCTCTACATCCCGCCCGATGCGCTCGAGGTATTCCTCGAAGCCTTCGAAGGCCCGCTCGACCTGCTGCTCTATCTGATCCGCAAGCAGAACTTCAACGTGCTCGACATTCCGATGGCGCCGTTGACGAAGCAGTACCTGAACTACATCGAGCAGATCCGCAGCCGCAATCTGGAGCTGGCCGCCGAGTACCTGCTGATGGCGGCGATGCTCATCGAGATCAAGAGCCGGATGCTGCTGCCGGTAAAGAAGTCCGACAGCGGCGACGAGGCCGAGGACCCGCGCGCGGAGCTGGTGCGCCGCCTGGTCGAGTACGAGCGGATGAAGCTTGCTGCTGCCTCGCTCGACGAGCTGCCGCGCATCGGCCGCGACTTCGTGCGCGCGGTGGTCACGATCGAACAGTCGATGACGCGTCGCTTCCCCGACGTGGATGTGGTCGAGCTGCGCGACGCGTGGGCCGACATCATCAAGCGCGCGAAGCTCTTCGCGCACCACACGATCGGCCGCGAGGAGCTGTCGGTGCGCGAGCACATGAGCGGCATCCTCAAGCATCTGCAGGGGCGCCGCTTCGTCGAGTTCGCCGACCTGTTCGACCCGAGCCGCGGCGTGCCCGTGGTGGTGGTGCACTTCCTCGCGCTGCTCGAACTGTCGCGCGAGAGCCTGATCGAGATCACCCAGGCGGCGCCGTTCGCGCCGATCTATGTGCGGCTGACGTATACGCCGAGCTGAGGGGCGGCTGTACCTGTCGACCAGCACCGGTCGGGGGCACGCGAGCACAAAATAGCGGGTATCAGCAACGCAATTTCCACGACCGGCCTGTCTGGACGAACACACCGGCGGCTGCGATCATGACCGCGCCGGCGTTTGAGCGCCGAGGCTGTTTTACTTGTCCCCAGACTTTTGGCCCCTCGATGAAGACTCCATCCGCCAGCGGCATCGCTGGCGCGTTACTGCTCCTCGCGCCGGCGTTGGCTAGCGCCAGTTCGGCAGTCACGCCTGCGCCACGCGCCGGCAGCCTGTCCGAATACCAGTTCCTGCTCCTCGGGCTGAGCTCAGCGCTGGTCTTCTTCATGCAGGCGGGCTTCGCTCTCCTCGAGAGCGGGCTTGCCCGGGCAAAGAACTCGGTCAATGTCCTGATGAAGAACTACCTGGACATGTGCTTTGGCGCGATGGTGTTCTGGGCGCTCGGCTACGGCCTGATGTTTGGCGCCAACCAGAGCGGCTGGTTCGGCACCAACAATTTCTTGTTCAACCCGCAGCGGCCCGCCGATGCGATGTATTTCCTTTACCAGATGATGTTCGCAGCCACCACGGCAACGATCGTCTCTGGCGCGATCGCGGAACGGACCCACTTCTCCGCGTACATCGTCGGCTCGATCTTCGTCACCGCCATCATCTACCCGGTGTTCGGCGCGTGGGCCTGGGGCGGCTGGCACGGCGGGCAAGGCTGGCTTGCCAGCATCGGATTCATCGACTTTGCCGGCTCCACGGTCGTACATTCGATCGGCGGCTGGTGCGCACTGGCGGCGTTGCTGATCGTCCGGCCACGAATGGGCCGCTATGGGCGCGACGGCAGCGTCCGCCAGATCCCCGGCCACAACATGTCGTCGGCTACGTTGGGCGCGTTCATCCTCTGGCTGGGCTGGTTCGGGTTCAACGGCGGCAGCGTTGCGCTGGCCGCTGACGGCAACGGTGCCTTGCTTGGCAAGGTGCTCTTGAACACCCACCTCGGCGGCGCAGGCGGGGCGCTGGGCGCAGTGCTGGCCGCCGTTGCCTTTCGCAGCAAGATCCTGCTGACAGTCTGCCTGAACGGTGCTGTCGGCGGTCTGGTCAGCGTAACGGCCGGGTGCCATCTGATGGCACCGGGCTTCGCACTGCTTACAGGCGTGGTTGCAGGATTCCTGGTCAGCGTCTCCGAGGCACTGCTTGTCACCCGCAAGATCGATGACGTGGTTGGCGCGGTCTCGGTGCACCTCGTCGGTGGCATCTGGGGAACGGTGGCAGTCGCGCTGTTCAACTCCGCTGCACTGCTCGACATCGCGCAGCTGCGTATCCAGTTGATCGGCATCGCCGCCGCGGGACTGTGGGCCTTCCCGCTTGCCCTGCTGATGTACTGGGCGCTGGACAAGACCATCGGCATGCGAGCAACGTCCCTGCAGGAGCAGCGTGGACTCGACTTCAGCGAGCATGCGGAAGTCGGCTACCCGGAATTTCAGCGTGACGTGGTTCACAGCGGCAAGTCGACCGGCGTCGACGCCTCCTGATAAGCGGCTCATTTGAGCGCCTTTCTCTCCACCCCTCAGGCGATCCGGAGGCGGCGCGCGTTCTTCGCCGCCATGGAGCCGCTGGTCGGAAGCGATAGCGCACTGGAGGCGATCAACCTCTGGGAAAACACCTTTGGCTCGGAGCAGCCGTTGCTGCGCGGCATCTCGCAGTTTTCGTCCCTGGCGGTGGGTGAACTGGGCTGGAGCATCAGCGCCAACGACCTGGCGGTCCGGCTTCTTGAATGTCTGCAACGCAGCGAGCACACGCTGCCCCCCGACCCGATCGCACTGCTCACCGGCAGAGCAACCCGGGACGGGCTGCCGTCGACCGGCACGCGTGCGCCCACGGCGGCAGCGCATGACGCCCCGATCCAGCGGTTGCACCGACCAATGCCGCAATCGGTGGCGATTCGTCGCACGCTCGGCGTGCTGCTTCTGCGTCTGTGCGACCAGGCCGGTCAGGCCGATCCCCGAAGCCAGGCAGTCCTGATCCGCTACGTTGGCCGCATCGCTGAGGCCGAGTTGCCCACCGGGGTCGCTGCCGACGTCGGTAACCTGCTCAGCGGGCGCAGCACCGAACTCACCCTCGATTACGGCCGGGGTCTTGCCTCGGAGGTGGTCAACGCGTTCTATGTGCCGCTGGCCGAGCTGTTCGGCCCGGTGTCGGCAGACCGCATCGTCACGCAGGCCGTACGCAGCGCTGAAGCCTCATCGGAAGCCAGAGACTTCGCGCCGCGCGATCTGCTTTGACGCTTGCCCAAGGCTGGCGCTACTTCGCCGCGACGGTCGAGTCGTCGCGAGCTTCTGTCTGCTAGCCTTGATGAATTCCGCCCGTAAACCGGCTTCAGTGCTGCAATACTGAGATGGCCGATCCTTGCCAAGTCCGCGGCAATCCGCCTGCTGCCTTCCCATGCTCTTCGCTCCCTACCCCAGCCCGGCCCTTCGCCTGAAAAACCGCATCGTGATGGCGCCGATGACGCGCAATCGCGCGGTCGATTCCAACACGCCCAATGCGCTGATGGCCGAGTACTACGGCCAGCGCGCCGGTGCCGGTCTGATTGTCACCGAAGGCACCTCGCCATCGCCCAACGGCCTCGGCTATCCGCGCATCCCCGGCCTGTTCAATGACGCGCACGTAGCCGGCTGGCGGCTGGTGACCGACGCCGTGCACGCGCAGGGCGCGAAGATCTTCGTGCAGCTGATGCACACCGGCCGCATCGGCCATCCGGCCAACCTGCCAGCCGGCGCGCGGGTTCTCGGGCCCACGGACACACCGTGCAGCGGCCAGATGTACACCGATGCGCAAGGCCTGCAGCCGCACCCGGCGCCGGAGCCGATGACCGTGGCCGACATCCAGGCCGCGGTCGCGGAGTTCGCGCAGTCCGCCGCGCTGGCGGTCAAGGCAGGCTTCGACGGTATCGAACTGCACGCCGCCAACGGTTACCTGCTCGAGCAGTTCCTCAACGCCAACGTGAACACGCGCAACGACGATTACGGTGGCAGCGCCGCCAACCGGATGCGCTTCGTGCTGGACGTGGCGCGCGCGACAGTCGAGACGATCGGCGCCAACCGCGTCGGTATCCGCCTGTCGCCGTTCGGCGTATTCAATGACACCGGCGCCTTCGAAGGCATGGAGGAGCAGTACCTGACGCTGGCACGCGAGCTGAGCGCGCTGCGGGTGGTCTACCTGCATCTGGTCGATCACTCGGCCCTGGGCGCGCCCGAGGTGCCGGCCGCGTTCAAGGCACGGCTGCAGACCGCCTTCGCCGGCACCTTCATCGCCTCCGGCGGCTTCGACCGCGATCGCGCCGAGCGCGCGCTTGCCGAGGGGCGCGCCGATCTGGTTGCCTTCGGGCGGCCGTGGATTGCCAACCCCGACCTGGTCGAACGGATGCAGGCCGGGCACAAGCTCGCCACCCCCGATCCGGCCACGTTCTACTCGCCAGGGCCTGTCGGCTACACCGACTATCCGCGGGCAAGCTGATAACGTCCGCGGCGAATTGCCATGACCGCAGGGTTCGACAGCGTCACGCTCGGCGTGCTGTTCTTCGCCGCAGCGGTGCTTTATTCGTCGGTCGGTCATGGCGGCGCATCGGGCTATCTCGCGGCGATGGGCCTGATGGGCGTGCCGCCGCAAATGCTGCGACCTACAGCGCTCGTGATGAACGTCGCGGTGGCAAGCATCTCGCTGTTGCGATTCGCGCGGGCAGGCAGCGCCAGCGGGGATCAGCGCATGCCGACCAACTGGCGGCTATTCTGGCCTTTCGCGCTGGGCTCCGTACCGATGGCCTACCTCGGCGGCCGCATCGCGTTGCCGACGCGCGTCCATGCGGTCGTTGTCGGGCTGGTACTGGTCTATTCGGCCTGGCGGCTATTCAGCGAGACGCTGCCGGGTCGCTCGAACACGGCGGCTGCGCGTGCGCTGCCTTCGCTGCCGGTCTGCATCGCCATCGGCGCAGTCATTGGCCTGCTGTCTGGCCTGACCGGCGTGGGCGGTGGGGTCTTTCTTTCGCCGGTCATTGTGCTGATGGGCTGGGCCAGCGTGCGCGCCGCTGCCGCCCCGACCGCCGCCTTCATCCTCGCCAACTCGGTAGCCGGACTGCTCGGGCTGCTGTCGCGCCAGCCAACGTTCCCAGAGCCACTTCCCTACTGGGTGTGCGCCGTTATCGCTGGCGGACTGATCGGGTCGTGGCTGGGCGCGCGCAAGCTCGATCTGACCATGCTGCGCCGGGCACTGGCGATCGTTCTGCTGATCGCCGGACTCAAGATGGTGCTCTGATGCGACAGCAGTAAGAGCGCCCGTTACCATTTCGATGCCTTTCTGCCTGATGCAGCCCCGTTGTACGACCGCCCTGCCGGAGCACTGATGCGCCCGACGATTCGCCCTGCAGTTCGCTTGATCATCGCTGCCGCCCTGAGCGCGGCGACGCTTGCCCCCGCACTTGCCCAGGCCCCGGCCGCCGACGACCCCTACCTGTGGCTGGAAGACGTGGCCGGCGAACGCCCGCTCGCCTGGGTGCGCAGCCGCAATGCGCTGGCGGAGAAGGAGTTCGGCGCCGATCCGCGCTTCGAGCCGATGCGCAAGAGCTTCACCGAGGTCCTCGACTCGCGCGACCGCATCGCCACCGTCACGCGGATGGGCGACCACTACTACAACTTCTGGCGCGACGCAGACAACCCGCGCGGCATCTGGCGTCGCACCACGCTGGACGAGTACCGCAGCAGCCGGCCGCGCTGGGAAACCGTATTCGACCTCGACCAGCTGGCGCGCCGCGAAAGCGAGAACTGGGTCTGGAAGGGCGTCGACTGCCTGCGGCCGACGTCGCCCAAGGCACCGTATCGCCACTGTCTGCTGTCGCTGTCGCGCGGCGGTGCCGACGCGGTGGTGATCCGCGAGTTCGACCTGGTCGACCTGCGCATGGTGATCGGCAAGGACGCCTTCGTCCTCGGCGAAGGCAAGCAGGACGTCAACTGGAAGGACGAAAACACGGTCTGGGTGATGTCGGAATTCGGGCCGGACACGATGACCACCTCCGGCTATCCGCGCACGGTCCGCGAGTGGAAGCGGGGCAGCCTCGCCTCTGCCTCACCGCTGGTGTTCGAAGGGCAGACCAGCGACGTGGGCGTGGGCGCCTGGTCGGAAGTCGAATCCGGCAAGCGCCGCGACTGGCTGCAGCGAAGCATCGCCTTCTGGAACTCGGAGTACTACCTGCAGGTCGACGGCAAGCCGATGCGGCTGGCACTTCCTTCCGATGCCAGCCCCTGGCCGTTCAACGACTGGCTGATGCTGCGCACCCGCAGCGCGTGGACGGTCGATGGCAACAGCTACCCGGCGGGCGCGCTGCTGGCGATCCGCTTCGACGCCTTCCTGCGGGGCGACCGCAAGTTCGACGTGCTGTACGCGCCCACCGCGCGCAGCGCGATCGATGGCGTGGCCAGCACGCGCAGCGCGGTGCTGCTGACCGAACTGGACAACGTGCGGCCGCGCCTCTGGGAATACCGGCACGACGGCAAGACCTGGCAACGTAGCCGCGTCGATCTGCCCGACGCCGGCCAGATCGGCGGCATCTCCACCTACTGGGCCAGCGACAGCTACTTCTTCACGCGCCAGGACTTCACCACGCCCACCACGCTCTACCTGCGCAACCTGGGCGATGCAGGCAGCACCGCGGTCAAGTCGATGCCGCGCTTCTTCAACGCCGACGGCATTGTCACGCGTCAGTACGAAGCCACCAGCGCCGACGGCACGCGCATCCCGTACTTCGTGGCGATGCGCGAGAACGCGCGGCTCGACGGCCGCAACCCGACGCTGATCTACGGCTACGGCGGCTTCCAGTCCACCGAACTGCCGTGGTACTCGGGCACCTTCGGCAAGGGCTGGCTCGAGCCTGGCGGCGTGCTGGTGCTGGCCAACCTGCGCGGCGGCGGCGAGTTCGGACCGGCCTGGCACCGCGCGGCGCAGCGCGAGAACAAGCAGAAGACCTGGGACGACATGGCGGCGGTCGCCGAGGACGTGATCCGGCGCGGCATCAGCGCGCCGCGGCATCTGGGCATCATGGGCGGCAGCCAGGGCGGCCTGCTGGTGACCGCGACCATGGTGCAGCGGCCCGAGCTGTTCGGCGCCGTGGTCTCGCAGGTGCCGCTGATCGACATGCTGCGCTATCACAAGCTGCTGGCCGGCGCGTCGTGGATCGCGGAGTACGGCAACCCCGACATTCCGGCCGAGCGCGAGTACATCGCGCGCTACTCGCCGTACCAGAACGTGCGGCCCAACGGCAAGTATCCGCGGCTGTTCCTCGTGACCTCCACGCGCGACGATCGCGTGCATCCGGGCCATGCACGCAAGATGGCCGCGCGCATGCTGGAACAGGGCCACGACGTGCTGTACTACGAGAACATCGAAGGCGGCCACGGCGGCGCGGCCAACAACGAGCAGCGCGCGCGCATGTGGGCGCAGGCGTTCAGCTTCCTGTGGCGTCAGCTTGGCGTGAAGTAGCGCTTGCCGAGCGGGACGGCGCGTGCACCGTCGATGAGGTCGCCGACTACGCCGCCGCTTCGCTCACCGCCTGCCCCGCCGCCACGCCCGACGCCCACGCCCACTGGAAGTTGTAGCCGCCGAGCCAGCCGGTCACGTCGACCACCTCACCGATGAAGTGCAGCCCGGGCTGGCGGCGCGCCTCCAGCGTGGCCTGCGACAGCTCGTCGGTGGCCACGCCACCACGGGTGACCTCGGCCTTGCGGAATCCCTCGGTGCCATCGGGCACCAGCGACCACTGCTTGAGTGACTGCGCCAGCGCGCGCAGCGCGCGGTCCGGTGCATCGGCCAGCCGCTGTGCGCCCAGCTCGGCGTGCATCGCCAGCCAGCCTTCGGCCAGACGGCGCGGCAGCAGTCCGGCCAGCGCCTGCGACACGCTGTCGCGGCTGCCGCGCTTGGCGCCGATCAGGCGCTCGGCCAGCGCCTCGCCCGGCAACTGCGGCGCCAGATCGATGGCAATGGGTTCGCCCGGGTTCCAGTAGGTGGAGATCTGCAGAATGGCCGGCCCCGACAGTCCGCGGTGTGTGAACAGCAGATCCTCGTCGAACGCACCGCTGCCGGCGCGCGCATTGACCTCGAGCGCAATGCCGGCCAGCGCCGAAAACGGCTGCCACGCCTGCGCGGCAAACGTCAGCGGCACCAGCGCCGGCCGCGGCTCGACGATGCGCAGTCCGAACTGGCGCGCGATCCGGTAGCCCAGGTCGGTCGCGCCAATCTTCGGGATCGACAGGCCACCGGTGGCGATCACCAGACGCGCGGCCCGCTGCACGCCCTGCGCGGTACGCACCTCGAAGTCGGCGTCAGCCCGGCCTACGCTATCGACGGCGCACGGCATCGCCCAACGCACCTGGCCGGCATCGCACTCGGCACGCAGCATGCCGATGATGTCGTCGGCCGAGCGATCGCAGAACAGCTGACCCTTGTGCTTCTCGTGAAACGGAATCCGGTGCCTGCGCACCAGCGCCACGAAGTCGGCCGCCGTGTAGCGCGACAGCGCCGAGCGCGCGAAGCGCGGGTTCTCCGACACGAAGTGCCGGGCGTCGGCATGGATGTTGGTGAAGTTGCAGCGCCCGCCGCCGGAGATGCGGATCTTCTCCGCCAGCCGCTCGGCGTGATCGATCAGCAGCACGCGCGCGCCCCGCTGCCCGGCCACCGCCGCGCACATCATGCCGGCCGCACCGGCGCCGATGACGATCGCGTCCCAGCGCGCCGCACGACCGCTCACGGGCCCGCCTTGTACGAACTCACTGTGGACGCAGCGCCTTCAGGCGCTCGTTGGCATCGGTCAGCGCCGAGCGCGGCACGCCGCGTCCGCTGCGCAGCGTCTTCTCGTAGTGCTGAATGGCACGCGCGGTATCGCCGAGTTTCTCGGCCACCTGCGCGAGCCGATAGTGCGCACCCGGCTGCGGCCGGATCGCCAGCGCGGTCTCGAAATGTGCGGCGGCCACTGCGTAGCGGCCCTGCTCCTGCGCGATCCGCCCCAGGCCGCGCTGGAACAGCTCGTCGCGCGGGAAGCGCGCCGCCGCGAACTCGAACACGCGCTGCGCGTCGGCCAGCCGCGGCGGCTTGGCCGACAGATGCATGAACCCGAGAGACGACAGTTGCTCGCGCCAGACGAGATCTGCGCCGTCGTCGATGCCGCCCGCGTAACCGAGCAGCGTTGCGCCCGCCTCTGCAGGACGCTCCTCGGCAAGATCGAGTTGCGCGCGCAGCAGTGGTGCCTGGGCCGGGCTCAGCCGCGCGAAGGCCTCGATGCTCTCGCGTGCGCGCGTCTTGCCGCCGCCGGCGATCGACGGCGCCATGATGTAGAACTGATGCAGCCGGTAACGTGCCCGGATCGACGTCGGCGCCAGCGCTACCGCACGCTCGAAGTGCTCGCGGATGCGCCCTGCGTAGCGCAGGCCACTGACCATGCCCGCCTCGATCGCCTTGCGGCCGTACAGGCTGCCCAGCGAAAGATGACACTCGGCGTCACGCTCGCTGAGCTTCAGGCAGTGTTCCATCGCCGCGATGCCGGCACCGACCCGGCTGCCGTCGGAATCGGCCAAGGCCAGCCGCGCGCGCGCCAGCAGGGCCGCACGGTCTGCCGGGTCGCGCGCCAGCAGGCGTGCGGCCTCCCGCTCGATGGCGCCAAAGTCATCGGCGTCGAACCAGGCGTCGAACTGCGGCGTCTGGGCAGCGGCAGTGCCGCACAGCAGCGCCAGCGCACAAAGAAGCGTCGACAGACGTCGGTGAGAAGGTTTCATCCGGAAAGTGGCGATCTGGAGAGCGGACAGTTTAGTCTTGCGTCTGGCGTGCCTCATCCGCGCCCACTGGCAATGCAAGCGTTTCGGTTCCTTTTCCCCGCCCCCCGTCGCGCCGCGTCGGCGCGCATGCGCCGTAGGCGCGTGATGGATTGCCGCGGTTACCGTCGATGACGGCATCCGTCCGCTCGCACGCCCAGCGCGATCCTTGGGGCCGGGTGGTTGCCCTCGGCCTCACGCAGATCACGTCGTGGGGCTCGATGTACTACCTGTTCGCGCTGCTGATGCAGCCGCTGCAGCGCGAACTGCAGATCGACAAGACCTGGATCGTCGGCGCGTTTTCCGCTGCGCTGCTGCTGTCGGGCCTGCTGGCGCCGAAGGTGGGCGCCTGGATCGACCGGCATGGCGGCCGCGCGCCGATGGTGGCCGGCTCGCTGCTCGCGGTCGCCGGCTTGCTGCTGCTGTCGCAGGTGGTTCATGCGTGGCAGCTCTATGCGGTGTGGGCACTGCTCGGCGTGGCGATGGCGATGACGCTATACGAGCCGGCGTTCGCGGTGATCACGCGCGCCTTTCCGTTCGGCTATCGCAAGGCGATCACGGTGCTCACGCTGTTCGGCGGGCTGGCCAGCACCGTGTTCTGGCCGCTCACCCAGTTGCTGATCGACGCGCTCGGCTGGCGTCACGCGGTGCAGGTGCTGGCCGCGATCAACCTGTTGGTCTGCGTGCCGCTGCACCTGTGGCTGCTGCCCGGCGCGCGAGCACAGCCTGCCAGCCACGGCGCAGCACTCCCGGCGCGCTCGCACTCGCTGACCGAGGTGCTGCGCGATCCGCGCTTCTACCTGCTCGCCGCCGCCTTCACCGCCAACGTGCTGGTGTTCTCGGCGATCGCCGTGCACCTGATCGCGATGCTGCAGGCCAAGGGCATGAGCGCCGCCGAGGCGGCTGCGCTCGGCGCGATGATCGGACCGATGCAGGTGCTGGGGCGGCTGCTGGAGATCAGCGTCGGCCGCCGCTTCGCCGCGCAGTCGGTCGGCGTGGTGGCGATGGGCCTGCTGCCGCTGTCGCTGCTGCTGCTGGCGCTGTTCGATCTGCCGGCAGCCGGGTTCCTGCTGTTCGCGCTGCTGTATGGCGCCGGCAACGGCGTGATGACGATCGTGCGCGGCGCGCTGCCGGCCGACCTGTGGGGCGCGGCGAACTACGGCGCCGTCAATGGTGCGCTGGCCGCACCGGCGCTGATCGCCAAGGCCGCCGGTCCGCTGGTGGCCGCATTGGTGTTCAGTGCCAGCGGCAGCTACGGGACCGTGCTGGCGATCCTGATCGCCACGGGCACGCTCGCCGTCGCGCTGCTGCTGGTGGCGATCCGCTGGCGGCACCCCGTCCGCCCGAAACCTCACTGACGTGGGGATTCGGTTGCCGCCGGCGGCACGGCGGACCGCATGCGCCACTGTTGCGCAAGCTCGGCGGCGGACCGACCGCTGCGCGCGATCGCCTGCTCGCCCGCCGCAACTTCACCCTGACGGGCGATCCGGCTGATCCATTGCTGGAATGCCTCGATGTGTTCGCAGGACCCGTAGTTCGGGGCATCGATGTCCGCCGCCATCAGCGCGTACATCGCATCCACCTTGTCTCGAATCGGCCTCCGCTTTTCGTCGGACCCACCCGAGCGGGCGGCCAGTCGTTCGCCGATGCCCAGCTCGATCAGCGTCGATCCGGTCATCAGCGCCTCGGCCATCGACGCACAATCGCGCCGCCTCGCGGAATCCGTTTCCATCGACTTGCCGCAGTACGCGTTGATCGCGCCCAGAGGCGGGAGCACCATCGCCGAGTTGATGCCCATCAGGTCCGTCAATGCCGCCAACCGAACCGGCGGTGGCGCAGTGACCAGCAGCGGATGCTGGGCGGCATGCAGCAGTTCGAAGAGGTAGACGTGGGATGAGGTAGCGCGCGCCGCGCCACGCATCGCGGCTTCGTGCGCAGCGCGATCGCCGGCAGCGGAGGCACGGGTGGCGGCAGCCAGCCACGGCACCACGTTGTCGGTGTCGAGTGTGGCCCACTGGACCTCGCTCAACTGCGAACACGGGCCGGTGGCGCGGCCCCGCGGATACGCGCTGGCACACATCGACATCGCCAGTGCATAGGCGCGCGCGTCGCGCGCCACACCGGCCTCGGCCGCCATGCGGTCCGCCGTCGGCCGAAAGGCTGCGTCAACGGCGGCTGTGAGACGCTGCGCGCACTCCGGGTGTGCATCGCAGTCTGATGCGAATCGTGCCCGCTCGATCTCGGCGGCGGCGGCGGCCTTCAGCCTCGCCTCCAGCGCGAGCCCCGCCATGCGCGTTGCGAGATCTCGGTCGGCGACCATCGCTTCGGCCACACGCTTCAGCGTTTGCTTGGCCTCCCCCTGCACCTGCGCGGGAAACACCGGCCAGACCGTATCGAGCGTGACCTTGCCGTAGCCGCACACATCGACCGTCCGCTGCGTGGGGGTCACGACCGGGCGCGTATCGCGCAAGGCGGGCGGAAAGCCTGACGCTGGCTCGACGACAACCGCCGCGGCGGCGGACGTCTGCGAGCGCGCAGTCGCGAGGTCCACCGGGTCGGACCGGGTCTGGATGAGCGTAACGATCAGCGCAGCCAGCGCGACCGCCAGCAACAGCGCAGCACCGATCCGCAGTCTCATGCGGCGATGCTGCTGCGATGCGCGGAAAACTGCAATAGCGCCCAGAAGGGTCGCAACGTGAACCGCTGCGCGCTCACTCCTGCGTGAAGAACCCCTTCATCTTGTCCATGAACCCCTTGGTCTGCGGCGAGTGCTTGCCGCCGCCTTCCTTGAGGCTGGCCTCGAACTCGCGCAGCAGCTTCTTCTGGCGGTCGTTCAGGCGTACCGGGGTCTCCACGTTCACATGGCAATACAGGTCGCCGGGCACGCTCGAGCGCACACCCTTGATACCCTTGCCGCGCAGACGGAAGGTCTTGCCGCTCTGCGTGCCTTCGGGCACGTTGATGCTGACCTTTTCGCCCAGGGTCGCCACCTCGACGTCGCCGCCGAGCGCCGCGGTGACCAGCGATACCGGCACTTCGCAGTGCAGGTCGTCGCCGTCGCGCTGGAACACCTCGTGCGGCTTGATGCGAATCTCGACGTACAGGTCACCGGGCGGGCCGCCGTTCATGCCGGGCTCGCCCTTGCCGCCGAGGCGGATGCGCTGGCCCTCGTCGATGCCGGCCGGGATGTTGACCTCGAGCACCTTGTTTTTCTTGATGCGCCCTTCGCCGTGGCAGCTGGTGCACGGCTCGGCGATCACCTTGCCGCTGCCATGGCAGGTCGGGCAGGTCTGCTGGATCGAGAAGAAGCCCTGGGTCATGCGCACCGCGCCAGAGCCGCCGCAGGTGCCGCAGGTCTTGGGCGAGGTACCGGGCTTCGCACCACTGCCGTGGCAGGTCTCGCAACTGTCCCAGCTCGGCACGCGGATGTCGGTGGCAAAGCCCTTGGCGGCCTGCTCCAGCGTGATTTCCATGTTGTAGCGCAGGTCGGCGCCGCGGAATGCGGCCGAGCGCCCCCCGCGGCCGGCAGCCCCACCCATCGCGCCGCCGAAGATGTCGCCGAAGATGTCGCCGAACGCATCGGCAAAGCCGCCGAAGCCTTCGCCGCCGGGGCCGCCGCGGGCACCCGCCATATTGGGGTCGACACCGGCGTGGCCGAAGCGATCGTAGGCGGCGCGCTTGTTCGAATCCGACAGGATCTCGTAGGCCTCCTTGATCTCCTTGAACTTCTCCTCGGCTTCCTTGGCCTTGTCACCCTGGTTGCGGTCAGGGTGGTACTTCATCGCCAGCTTGCGATAGGCCTTTTTGATCTCGTCGTCGGAGGCATTCTTGGCGACACCGAGCGCCTCGTAGAAGTCTTTCTTGGCCATGGATCTACCGCCTGTCCTTCAGCAATGAATCGCCTGCAACGAAAACGCCGAGCGGGGTGGCCGCAACGACCACCCACACCCGGCGAGACACCGCGCGCCCGTGCAGATCAGCCGCGCTTGACTTCCTTGTAGTCGGCATCCACGACATCGTCGTTCTTGCCGGCCTTGGCCTCGCCGCCACCTCCGGCCGCAGCACCCGCCGCGGCCTGCGCTGCCGCCTCCGCGCCGCCGCCCTGCATCCCGGCATACATCTTCTCACCGAGCTTCTGGCTGACGGTCATCATCGCCATGGTCTTGGCCTCGATCGCGTCCTTGTCGTCGCTCTTGAGCGCCTCTTCCACGTCCTTGACCGCGGCCTCGATCTTCTCTTTCTCGGCAGCGTCGAGCGAGGCGCCGTGCTCGGTCAGCGCCTTGCGGATCTGGTGCACGCTGGCATCGGCGTTGTTGCGCGCCTGCGCCAGTTCGAAGCGCCGGTGATCCTCGGCCTTGTTGGTCTCGGCATCCTTGACCATCGCCTGGATCTCGGCCTCGCTCAGGCCGGAGTTGGCCTTGATCGTGATCTTGTTTTCCTTGCCGGTGGCCTTGTCCTTCGCACCCACGTGCAGGATGCCGTTGGCGTCGATGTCGAAGGC
>CAZTUT010000066.1:15278-15689 GCA_964616395.1 uncultured Burkholderiaceae bacterium | reverse complement strand
TGCTCAACCGCCTGCGCAGCCGCATCCGCGTGCAGGCCGACGGGCAGATGAAGACTGGCCGCGACGTCGTCATCGGCGCCTTGCTCGGGGCCGACGAGTTCGGCTTCGCCACCGCGCCGCTGGTGGTCGAAGGCTGCATCATGATGCGCAAGTGCCACCTGAACACCTGCCCGGTCGGCGTGGCCACCCAGGATCCGGTGCTGCGCGCCCGCTTCAACGGCCAGCCGGAGCACGTGGTCAACTACTTCTTCTTCGTGGCCGAGGAAGTGCGCGAACTGATGGCGCAGCTCGGCATCCGCCGCTTCGACGAGCTGGTCGGCCGCTGTGACCTGCTCGACACCAAGAAGGGCATCGAGCACTGGAAGGCGCGCGGCCTGGACTTCGCGCGGAGCTTCCACCGGCCAGCGATTC
>CAZTUT010000066.1:0-15268 GCA_964616395.1 uncultured Burkholderiaceae bacterium | reverse complement strand
ACTCGCACAACATTAGAATGCAAAGGTTTTTATATTAAACTATAGTAAGGTTGGTCGATCAATAAGCTATATTCACGGTTCTCGGTCTCGGATGGTTTTGTCCACAAATGAGATCAATTCGTCACGCCATCGGTCCCACTGGTGAACACAGGCGGAAACGGATCCATCGTTGTTCAATATGTGTCCGGACTTCGCGCGGATCTTCCACCGGCCAGCAATGCCGGCCGACGTGGCGCGCCGCCACTGCGACGTGCAGGACCATGCGCTGGACAAGGCGCTCGACCACAAGCTGGTCGAGCAGAGCCGGCCGGCGCTGGAGCGGCAGGAGCGCATCTCGTTCATCACGCCGATCCGCAACGTCAACCGCACGGTCGGCGCGATGCTGAGTTCGGAGATCGCGCGCCGTTTCGGTCATGCCGGCCTGCCTGACGACACGATCCACATCCAGTTCAACGGCACCGCCGGCCAGAGCTTTGGCGCATTCCTCGCGCACGGTGTGACGCTCGACCTGGTGGGCGACGCCAACGACTACACCGGCAAGGGCCTGTCGGGCGGACGCGTGATCGTGCGCTGCCCGAACGACTTCCGCGGCGCCGGCACCGAGAACATCATCGTCGGCAACACCGCGCTGTACGGCGCGATCGCCGGTGAGGCGTTCTTCAACGGCGTGGCCGGCGAGCGCTTCGCGGTACGACTGTCCGGCGCCACCGCGGTGGTCGAGGGTACCGGCGACCATGGCTGCGAGTACATGACGAAGGGCACGGTCGTGGTGCTCGGCCACACCGGGCGCAACTTCGCCGCCGGCATGTCGGGCGGCATTGCCTACGTGTTCGACGAGGCCGGCGACTTCGCGGCCCGATGCAACCCCGCGATGGTGTCGCTCGAGCCGGTGCTGCCGACCCAGGAGCAGCAGGAGAAGATCGACGACGCCATCTGGCACCTCGGCGAGACCGACGAGTTCATCCTGCGCGACCTCGTGGAGCGGCACTTCCGCCACACCGGCAGCCTGCGCGCGCGGATGATCCTCGACAACTGGGCCACGCTGCGCGCGAAGTTCGTCAAGGTGTTCCCAAACGAGTACAAGCGCGCGCTCAAGCAGTTGCGCGAGGCGGAGAAGGCGCAGGCGCAGAAGCTGGCGGCCGAGTAGTCGGGCGCGGCCCGCGTCGATCGCGGGCCGTCTCGCGCGTGGCACCCAGGCGCATCCGGCGCGCGGGCGCCGTGGCTATCGATTGAATTGCACAGTGCAGGGTCATCATGGGAAAAGTCACCGGGTTTCTTGAATTCCAGCGGCTCGAAGAGGCGGCCGAAGCGCCGGCCTCGCGGCGCAAGCACTGGAAGGAGTTCGTCCTTCACCTGAGCGATGAGCAGGCCAGCGTGCAGGGCGCGCGCTGCATGGACTGCGGCATCCCGTTCTGCAACAGCGGCTGCCCGGTCAACAACATCATTCCCGACTTCAACGACCTGGTGTACCGGCAGGACTGGCGCAACGCGCTCGACGTGCTGCATTCGACCAACAACTTCCCCGAGTTCACCGGCCGCGTCTGCCCGGCGCCCTGCGAGGCGGCCTGCACGCTGAACATCAACAGCGACCCGGTCGGCATCAAGTCGATCGAACACAAGATCATCGACAAGGGCTGGGAAGAGGGCTGGGTCGTGCCGCAGCCGCCGGCTGCGCGGACCGGCCGCACGGTGGCCATCGTCGGCAGCGGCCCGGCCGGTCTTGCCGCCGCGCAGCAGCTGGCGCGCGCCGGCCATGACGTCACGGTGTTCGAGAAGAACGACCGCGTTGGCGGGCTGCTGCGCTACGGCATCCCCGACTTCAAGATGGAGAAGAGCCATATTGATCGACGCGTCGAGCAGATGCAGGCCGAGGGCGTCACGTTCCGCACCGGCGTGCTGGTCAGCGCCGCGCCGCTGGGCGGCGTGACCAACTGGTCGCAGCAGACCATCGAGCCGCAGCAACTGCTCGCGCAGTTCGATGCGGTGATCGTGGCTGGCGGTGCCGAGCAGCCGCGCGATCTTCCGGTGCCCGGTCGCGAGCTGAAGGGCGTGCACTTCGCGATGGACTTCCTGCCGGTGCAGAACAAGGTCGTGGCGGGCGACTCGGTCAGCGGTCAGATCATGGCCACCGGCAAGCAGGTGATCGTGATCGGTGGCGGCGACACCGGCTCCGACTGCGTGGGCACCAGCAACCGCCATGGCGCGGCCAGCGTCACCCAGTGGGAACTGCTGCCGCAGCCGCCCGCGCACGAGAACAAGGAACTGACCTGGCCGTACTGGCCGGTCAAGCTGCGTACCTCGTCGTCGCACGAGGAAGGCGTGGAGCGCGACTGGGCGGTCACCACCAAGCGCTTCAACGACGACGGCAAGGGCAACGTCAAGTCGTTGACCGCCGCCCGGGTCGACTGGCAGAAGGACCCGATGACCGGGCAGATGAAGATGGTCGAGGTGCCGGGCTCCGAGTTCGAGATACCGGCCGATCTGGTGCTGCTGGCGATGGGTTTCGTGTCGCCAATCGCCACCGTGCTCGATGGTTTCGGCGTCGAGCGCGATGCGCGCGGCAACGCGCGCGCCAGCACCGACGGTACCGGCTGCTATCGGACCAACGTCGACAAGGTGTTCGCGGCGGGCGACATGCGGCGCGGTCAGAGCCTCGTGGTGTGGGCAATCCGCGAAGGGCGGCAGTGCGCGCGTGCGGTCGACGAATACCTGATGGGCGTCTCCTCGCTGCCGCGCTGACGCTCGTTCGCCATCTGCCATCCGTCAGCGGGCGCTCGCCTTCCGTGCCGCTGCGCGGGTCCGACCCCGGTGCGGCGGCGTTAGCATCGGGCGTTGCGTTGGCTTCTGGATGACCCGATGAAACCGCTGCTTGCCTCTGTGATCGCCCTGGCGCTGCTGGCGCTGGCCGCGCCAGCCCGTGCGCAATCCGACGCCGAACTGAAGCGCCTCGACGAGCTCGACCGCCAGTGCGAGCAGGCGCGCGAGGCAAAGCTGGCGCCGATGCGCGCCGAGCGCATCGAGCGCTGCGTGCGCGACGAAAAGCGGCCGCGCGACGAGTGCACGGCCGAGCTGTCGACCTGGGGCAACACGCAGACCGTGCGTGGCGGCTCGCGCACCGGCATGTTCTATGACCTGCCCGAGTGCGTGGCCGCGTTCGAGGCGCGCCAGCGCTATCGGCGCTGACACCCGCCCGCCCCGGACGGCCGCAGGCCGTATCGACACCGACTGCGCTGCGATGCCCGCGGTCTTCCGGCATGACCTGATCGTCGGGCCAGCATCGATCGACGCGCTGGCCCACGCCAACAACCGCGAGTTCCTGCGCTGGATGGAAGAAGCGGCGGTGCGTCACTCCGACGCGCGGGGTTGGACCACGGTGCGCTACCTGCACAGCGGCGCTTCGTGGGTGGCGTCGAGCCACCGCATCGACTACCTGCGCCCGGCGTTCGAGGGCGATGCGCTGACCGTGTGGACGTGGATCGCCGCGCTGGCGCCGCGCGCCTGCCGGCGCCGGTACGTGGTGCTGCGCGCCACCGATGGCAAGGCCCTGGCGCTGGGAGAGACGCGCTGGGCCTTCGTCGATCTGGCCAGCGGGCGCGCGATCGATGTGCCGCAGGTCGTGGCCGGCGCCTACGAGGTGGTGGCTGCCGACGATCCGCGCCTGGACACGCTAGGGCCGGCGCGCCGCCTGCTGCAGCGCTACGACTGAGGACCGAGCAGCGCCTGCCGCTCGGCCTCGTCGGGCAGTTGCGGCCGATCGCGTTCCTTGCTGACCAGGCACAGGAAGCCCAGCGCACTGTCAGGCGCGGCGTGGAACTGATGCCAGGTCAGCGGATCGATCGTCACCAGATCGCACTCGGCCAATGCATGAACCTCGCTGCCGAGCCGCACACTGCCGCGGCCGCGCAGGATCAGCACCGCATGCGTGTGCTCGTGCCGCTCCAGTGTCGAATAGCCGCCCGCTGCGACCTCGAAATAGCGCAGCTCGCAGCCCTGGTCGGGTTGCGCGAACAGCACCTGCCGGGTGATGTCCTTGAACGGCGCGCTGCCCTCGTCCTTGTAGCGCAGCCGCTCGACCTCGGACCAGCCAAAGTCGCCATCGGCGTCGGCGGCAAATCGGCGCACGCCACTCATCGAACGATCCTCCATGTGCTGCGCTGCCGGCCCTGCGCCGCCGCGGGGCCCGCTTCGAACGTGCTCCTGGCGTCAGGGCCCTGGGCGTTGGCGCAGCCGACGATGCAGATGCGCGGCGTCATGCAGCCTCCGTCGCGCCGGTCGCATGACCGTGCACCGCCTGCACGAATTCGCGACTGCGCTCGGCCAGCCGCTCGCGCGCGATCAGCAGTGAGCCGCCGATCAGCAGCACCGTATCGGCACCGTACTCGCGGACGATTTCGCCGACCCGCTCCACGCTCATGCCGCCAGCCGGCACCGGCAACGCGGGTTTGATCGCGCCGCTCGGCCAGGGCGCGCGCGCCGCCGCTGCGATGGCGTGACACAGCGCTGCCGGATACGCGAAGCGCCCGCCGTGATTGGGAAAGATCACCGCATCGGCGCCGAACAGCCGGAACAGCGTGCCGATCAGCAGCGGCGGCGCCAGCTTTCCGCAGCCGGCCAGCGCTGGATGCGCCATGAACAGGCACTCGCGATGCTCGCGCGTCAGCGCATTGAAGGTGGCCACGCCGCAGTTCATCGGCGCGATCAGGAACGCCTCGACGCCGAGGCTGCGCGCGAACGCGATCTGCCGCTGCATCTGGCCGTGATGGCCGAACAGCGATGGCAGGTACAGCGAGCGTCCGCCATCGCTGCGCGCCGCATTGGCCTGCTGCACGGCGGTCTGGCAGGTGCGCACGCGGACGTCGAACGGCGCGCTGGCCTGGTCGGCCCAGCCATGGTCGTCCTTGATCAGGTCGATGCCGGCCTGCGCGAACGCGCCGGTCATTGCCGCGAGATCGGCGGGCGTGGAGCCGATCGGCTTCAGCGCGGTGCAGGTCAGCGGCCGTGATCCGGTTGCGCCCACCCGCGCGCGCACGCCGTCGATGCCGTGATTCGGCCCGCCGAAATGCGCGGCCAGCGCGGCTGGTACGCGCACGTCGAGCACCTCGACGTCGCTGTGCAGCGAGCTGTTGCCGAACAGCATGTTCATCAGCTGGCCAGCGTCGAGGCCGACCGACTCGGCGCTCAGCGACAACCGGGCGAGATGGCTGCCGTCGGGCTGGGCATCGACGGCAACCACGCGCGCCACCACGTCGCGCAGTACGCGCTGGTCGCGCACCGCCTCGGCCGGCATTTCGATGCTCTGCTCGAGCGCCAGCGCCTGCGCGCGGGCTTCCGCCGTTTGGGGTGCGCCGGTCAGCCGGTAGGTGACCTCGATCCGCTGTTCGTCCATGGCGCGCATTCTAGAGAGTGCGGTCCTTGGCGTTGGTGCGCGTTTGCCCGCAGAATCCGGGCGCGGCGGCGGGCGCCGCGGCGGAGATCATCTTGCGCAATCTGCTGAATCCGGTTGACGCGTTGCGAGCGCTGGCGCTGGCCGCAGTTTTCGTGTGGGCGTTGCCCAGTCTGGCTGCCGAGGGTGGCACCGAGCCGAGCGCTGCCGTCAGTCCGGTCGAGCATCCGCCCGCCACGCTTCGTATCCTGAACCGTGAGATCGTGACGCTGCGCGCCACGCTGGCGGGATCGTCGCCAGCGGTCCGGGTGCAGCGTGCGCGCGAGCGGCTGCGCGACATTCCCGAGAGCGCGATCGACCAGCCGCTCAACGTCGTGCCGCTGGTGCTCGGCCAGGACCGGGGGGTGCAGTTCCTGCTGGGCGACCAGTTGCTGTTCGCGGTGCTTCGCGGCGACGTCGATCCCGAGTCGAAGGAGACCTTCGACGCGCTGGTCGCGCAAACCCGGGCGCGTGTCGAGGACGCGCGCAAGGCCTGGCATCAGTCACGCGACACGCCGCTGCTGCTACGTGGCCTGCTGCGCAGCGCGATCGCCACGCTGGTGCTCGGGCTGGCGATCTGGATCGTCTATCGGCTCAGTCGGCGCGCGGTCGAGTGGATGGAACGCAAGCGCGACATCCTGGCGGCGCGTCACGACTACGTGGATTGGCGCGAGTTCCTGGCCCGGCTCGCGGTTGGCACGATGCAACTGGTGCAGTGGTTCGTGCTGATCGTGCTTGGCTATTCGTGGCTCAACGCCGTGCTCGGCAGTTTCATCGCCACCATGCCGATCGCGCATCAGCTCGGCGACTGGCTATGGGGACGCGTAGCCTGGGTCGCCGAGGGACTGCTTGGCAGCCTGCCGGGTCTGGTGACGATCGTCATCGTGCTGGTCGTCACGCGTGCGGTGGTCGATGTGCTCGGCTACTTCTTCGATGCCGTGCAGAAAGGCCGGCTGCGGGTGCCGATGATTCACCCGGAGACCACCGGTGCCACCCGCCGCATCGTCACGCTGGTGGCCTGGGGGCTCGGGATTGCGGTCGCCTACCCGTACCTGCCAGGCTCCGACAGCGAGGCGTTCAAGGGCCTGTCAGTGCTGTTCGGCCTGATGATCACGCTTGGCTCCACGGGCATCGTCACGCAGGCGATGAGCGGGCTGGTCGTGATCTACGCCCGCGCGCTGCGCAAGGGCGACTTCGTCGAGGTCAACGGCGCGCAGGGCGTGGTCACCGAGGTGTCGTCGCTGGCGACCAAGATCATCAACGTGCGCAATGAGGAGATCACGATTCCGAACTCGGTGCTGATCAGCGCGCCGATCCGCAACTTCTCCAAGCTGTCGGGTACCCAGGGCACGCTGCTGACCACCAAGGTCACGATCGGCTATGACACGCCCTGGCGGCAGGTCCACGCCTTGCTGGTCGAGGCGGCGCAGAAGACGCCCGGTGTGCGCACGACGCCGGTGCCCTACGTGTACCAGCGCGCGCTCAGCGACTTCTACGTCGAGTACGAGCTGTACGCGTCGATCGACCGCGCGCTCGATCGGATTCCGATCCTGTCGGCGCTGCACGCCAGCATCCAGGACCGCTTCAACGAGCACGGCGTGCAGATCATGTCGCCGCACTTCCTCGGCCAGCCCGACAGTGCGGTCGTGGTGCCGCCGCAGGACTGGTATCGCGCCCCGGCGCAGCCGCCAGCGGCGGGGTAGCGCGGCCGGCGCCGTCGATGCGGATCGGCTTGCCACGCGCGTCTCGGCGTGGCAACTGGCGAATGGTGCAACGCGTTGCGGCACGGCAACGACCGTGTCCCCCTCCTCCCGCAAGCACGCCGCGCCGGTTGACGGGCGGCGGCGGCGCGTTAGTGTGCGGGCCCGTCGTATCGGTGGCCGCTGACGCCGCGCCGCACCGCTCAATCGTCCAAGCAAGGAAACGCCATGAACATGTCGCAGATCATCGACACCGCCACCGTGCAACTGACCAGCTTCGGCCTGAAGGTGGCCGGCGCGATCGCGGTCTGGATCGTCGGCCGCTACCTGATCGCCCTGGCGGTGCGGCTGGTGTCGGCCGCGCTGACCCGCCAGCAGGTGGACCCGACCATCCTGCGCTACCTCGGCAACATCATCACCGTCACGCTGAACATCATCCTGGTGATCGCGATCCTCGGCTACTTCGGGGTCGAGACCACGTCGTTCGCCGCATTGGTCGCCGCTGCGGGCGTGGCCATCGGCGCCGCCTGGGCCGGGCTGCTGGCCAATTTCGCAGCCGGCGCCTTCCTGATCGTGCTGCGGCCGTTCAAGGTCGGCGACTACGTGAAGGCCGGCGGGGTCGAAGGCACGGTGACCGAGATCGGTCTATTCGCGTCCACCATCCTGACGCCCGACAACGTCTCCACGTTCATTGGCAACAACAAGATCTTTGGCGACACTGTGCAGAACTTTTCGTCCAGCGCGTACCGCCGCGTCGACCGGCTGGCGCAACTGGCGCATTCGGTCGATCCAGGCGACGCGATTGCGCGGCTGAAGGTAGCACTGGCGGCGATTCCGAACGTCGAGCAGACGCCGGCGCCCGACGTCGAGATCATCGACTTCAACGAGCGCGGCCCGGTGCTGGCGGTGCGCCCGTACACCCACACCCGTCACTACTGGCAGGTCTACTTCGACACCAACCGCGCGATCAGCGCGACCTTCGGCGCGGCCGGCTACCCGGTGCCCGAGTCGCACGTCCACATGCGGCAGAAGTCGGCCTAAGCTGCGTCACTCATCGAAGGAGTCACACATGGCCCGAATCGTCCTGCTCGCCGCCGCCTTCGCGGCCGCGCTCACGCTGGGCAGCGCGCAAGCGCAAAGCCCCGGCACGCTGAAGAAGATCGCCGATGCGCGCACCATCACGCTCGGCTACCGCACCGAGGCGGCGCCGTTCTCGTTCGCTGCCGGCGACGGCCAGCCCGCCGGGTACAGCGTCGACCTGTGCAAGCGCGTGGTCGCCAGTCTGGAACAGCAGCTCAAGACCACGCTGGCGATCAAGTGGGTGCCGGTCACGTCGGACAACCGGATTGGCCAGGTCAGCGGCGGCACGGTCGACCTCGAGTGCGGCACCACCACGGTCACGCTCGGCCGCCAGGAACAGGTCGATTTCTCCAGCCTGATCTTCGTCGACGGCGGCAGCTTCGTCACGCGCTCCGATGGCCCGCGCAAGCTGGTCGACCTGGCGGGCAAGACGGTCGGCGTGCTGGCGGGCACCACCACCGAATCTCGGCTGCGCGAGGTGCTCAAGGCGCGGAAGATCGACGCCCGCCTGCTGACGCTGCGCGACGAGCGCGAGGGCGTGGCCGCGCTGGCCGACGGCCGCATCCAGGCCTTTGCCAACGATCGCATCGCGCTGGTGGGTCGCGTGCTGGTGGCGCAGCCAGCCGGCGTCACCTTCGCGCTCGGCGAGGAGGACTTCTCGTTCGAGCCGTACGCACTGATGATGCGGCGTGACCCGGCCTTCCGGCTGGCGGTCAACCGCGCGCTGGCGCAGATCTACGCCGGCCCGGCCATCGGCGAGGTCTATGACCGGTGGTTCGGCAAGGTCGGCAAGCCCACGCCGCTGCTGCTGGCGATGTACTACCTGGCCACGTTCGGCGAGTGAGGGAGCGGACCATGCGTGCGATCACTTCCCTGATGGTGGCGCTGGTGCTGGCGTTGGCCGGTTGCGCCACCACGCCGCCGCCGGTCAGCGGCAACGGTGTGGTGCTGTCGATCCAGGAGCGCGAGCAGGGATCGACCACCGGGTCGATCGTCGGGGCCATCGGCGGCGCGGTGATCGGCTCGTTCCTGGGCAGCCAGATCGGCGGCGGCACCGGCCAGGCGATCGCGACCACGGCGGTTGGCGTCGGCGGCTCGATGGCCGGCAGCGCGATCGGCTCGAAGGCCGGCGAGAAGACCGTGTGGTCGGTCGGCGTCCGCTTCGATGACGGCATCGATCGCGTGATCACGGTCACCGAGCGCCCCGACTATCGGCCCGGCGACAAGGTCCGCGTCGACAACGGCCTGATCCGGCGGCGCTGAGCGCAGGGCTGCGCGGTACGATCCGTTTCCATCAAGCGGCACGTTTCGGCGCATGCCGCGCCTGCGCCGTAACCCGGCTCGACGCCGGACTCGAGCGCGGCCGGGCAGACCACGGAAGTTCGTCCAATGAATACACTCGTCCCCGCGCGATCCGTCGCTCAACCCTGCGTGCACCGCGTCACCGCGCGCATACTGCTGGCCGCGGCCGCGCTCGCGCTTTCCGCCTGTGGCAAGCAGCCGCCCGCGCCGCAGGCGCCGCAGCCGCCCGAGGTGGGCGTGCTCAAGGTCGAGGCGCGCGCCACGCCGCTGTCGGTCGATATCGTCGGCGACATTCGTGCGTTCCGCGAGGTCGAGTTGCGTCCGCGCGTCAGCGGCGTGATCGAGAAGCAGATGTTCCGCCCTGGCCAGATGGTGCGCGAGGGCGAGCCGCTGTTCCTGATCGACACCCGCTCGCTCGACTCCGCTGTGGCCGACGCCCAGGCCCGCCTGATCGAAGCGGAGGCCGGCCTGCAGCGCGCCAGCGAGGACGTGGCGCGCTACAAGCCGCTGCTGGCCGATGATGCGATTCCGCGCCAGACCTACGAGCAGGCGGTGGCAGCCGAAAAGCAGGCGGCCAGCCTGGTCGAATCGCGCCGCGAGGGCGTGAACCGCGCGCGCATCGACCGCAGCTATGCCGAGGTGCGCGCACCGGTCAGCGGTCAGATTGGCCTGCAGAAGGTCGAGGTCGGCGGTCTGGCCAGCGCCGGGCAGACCGTGCTGGCGACCGTCTCATCGCTCGACCCGGTGGTGGTTTATTTCAGCGTGGCCGAGACCGAGTATCTCGCCTACGTGCGGCGCTTCCAGGCCGCCGCCCGCAATGGCCGACTGGTGAGCCGCCCGGTCGAACTGCTGCTGGCCGACGGTTCGGTGTATCCGCACGCCGGCAAGTTCGACTTCGCCGACCGCGCGGTCAACCCGCAGACCGGCACGCTGACGCTGCGCGCGGTGTTCCCGAACACCGAGCAACTGCTGCGGCCCGGCATGACCGGGCGGGTGCGTGTCACCTACGACGTCGCTGACAAAGCCATCCTGATCCCGCAGAAGGCGGTGACCGAACTGCTGGGCAAGCAGTTCGTCTCGGTGGTGGGCGCCGACGGCAAGGTCGAGCAGCGTCCGGTGAAGACCGGCGACCGGCTCGGCGAGCAGTGGCTGATCGAAGAGGGCCTGAACGTCGGTGACGCCGTGGTGGTCGAGGGCGTGCAGAAGGCGCGACCGGGCAGCATCGTCAAGGCGGCACCGCTGGCGTCTGCGCAGGCGCCCGCGGCCCCGGTTGCCCCGGCTCCGGCCGCGAAGAAGTAGGCGGCCGGCATGGCGCGCTTCTTCATCGACCGGCCGGTCTTCGCGATCGTCATCGCGCTGGTGATGCTGATCGGCGGCGGTGTCGCCGGCAGCAGCCTGCCGATCGCGCAATTTCCGCAGATCACGCTGCCCACGATCCGCGTGGCGGCCGCCTATCCCGGTGCCAACGCCGAGGTGGTCGAGCGCGCGGTGGCGCAGGCCATCGAGGAGCAGGTCAACGGCGTCGAGGGCATGGTCTACATGCAGTCGAGCTCGGCTGGCAACGGCGCCTATGCGCTCGACGTCACCTTCGACCTGTCGCGCAACGCCGACATCGCCAGCGTGCAGGTGCAGAACCGCGTCTCGCAGGCCAACGCCCGCATGCCGCAGGAGGTGATGTCCTCGGGCATCACCACCAAGAAGAGCTCGCCGGACACGCTGATGTACGTGGCGCTGTTCTCGCCCAACGGCACCTACGACGAGCTGTTCCTCAACAACTACCTGACCATCAACATCATCGAGTCGCTCAAGCGCGTCAAGGGCGTGGGCAACGTGCAGGTGTTCGGCGCCGAGTTCGGCATGCGGCTGTGGCTGAAGCCCGACCGGATGTCGCGCCTCGGCATCTCGCCGACCGATGTGTACCGGGCAGTGCAGGAGCAGAACCTTCAGGCGCCGGCCGGCCAGATCGGCCAGATGCCTGCGCCGAAGACCCAGCAGTTCCAGTACGGCGTGCAGGTGCGCGGCCAGCTCGAGCAGGTGGAGGAGTTCGGCAGCATCATCGTGCGCGCGCTGCCCGACGGCTCGTTCGTGCGCGTGCGCGATGTCGCTCGCGTCGAGCTGGGTGCGAAGGACTATTTCTTCACCGCGCGCTACAACGGCAAGCCGGCGGCCGCCTTCTCGATCAGCCTCACGCCCGATGCCAGTGCGATCGAGACCGCAACCCTGCTGCGCAAGGAGCTCGATGCGCTGGCCGTGTCGTTCCCGGCCGACCTCAAGCATGACGTGGTGATCGACAACACCGTGTTCGTCAAGGCATCGCTGGAAGAGGTGGTGCACACCTTCTTCGAGGCGCTGTTGCTGGTGCTGATCGTGGTGTTCCTGTTCCTGCAGAACTGGCGCGCCACGGTGATCCCGATGCTGGCGGTGCCGGTGTCGCTGGTGGCCACCTTTGCCGCCTTCACGCTGCTGGGCTTCACCATCAACACGCTGACGCTGTTCGGCATGGTGCTGGCCATCGGCATCGTGGTCGACGACGCGATCGTCGTGGTCGAGGCGGTCGAGCACCACATGCACGCCAACCGGCTGAGCCCGCGCGAGGCCACCATCAAGGCGATGGAGGAGGTCAGCGGTCCAGTGGTGGCGATCGCGCTGATCCTGGCGGCGGTCTTCGTGCCGGTCGGCTTCCTCGGCGGCATCGCGGGCGTCATGTACAAGCAGTTCGCGATCACGGTGGCGGTCTCCACGCTGCTGTCGGCGCTGGTGGCGCTGACGCTGACGCCGGCGCTCTGCGCGCTGATGCTCAAGCCCAAGGATCACCACGCCAAGCCGGGGCCGCTCGGGCGTTTCTTCGGCGCCTTCAACCGCGTGTTCGACGCGGTCACCGCGCGCTACGGCAATGGGGTGACGCGGGCGATCCGCGCCAGCCTCGTCTCGCTGGCGGTGCTGGCGGTGCTGATCTTCGGCGCCTTTGGGCTGATGCAGAAGGTGCCGGGCGGCTTCGTGCCGCCCGAAGACCAGGGCTACTTCATCGGCTCGCTGCAGATGCCGCCGGCGGCGTCGCTGAACCGCACGATGGCCGCGACCGAGGAGCTGCAAAAGATCATCGACACCACGCCCGGCGTCAAGAGTTCGCTCGTGATCAACGGCTACAGCATCCTGACCGGTTCGGTGCAGTCCGACGCGGCGCTGGCGGTGATCGCGCTGAAGCCGTGGGAGGAGCGCATCGCGCCCGACGAGCAGTTGCGCTCCATCATCATGGGCTTCATCAAGCGTTCGCAGTCGATCCGCGAAGCCACGGTGCTGGCCTTCAATCCGCCGCCGATTCCGGGTCTGGGTGCGACCGGCGGCTTCAGCTTCAAGCTGCAGGATCGCGCCGGCAACAGCCCGGAAGATCTGGCGCGCGTCGCGCAGGAACTGGTCGAGGCGGCGCGCAAGCGGCCGGAACTGGGCAGCGTGTATTCGAAGTTCGATCCGCGCACGCCGGCGATCCGGCTCGACATCGACCGCGAGAAGGCCAAGAAGCTCGGCGTGGCGATCAATGACGTGTCGATGGCACTGCAGACCTTCCTGGGCGGCGTGAACATCAACGACTTCTCGCGCTTCGGCCGCAGCTTCAAGGTCTCGATGCAGGCGGAGCCCGAGTACCGCGCCGACATCAAGGGCCTGAACCTGCTGCACGTGCGCGCGCAGGGGGGCGACATGGTGCCGCTGTCCACGCTGATCGCGCCGGTGTCGATCGCCGCGCCGACCACGCTGCAGCGCTACAACCTGTATCGCACCGCCGATATCGGCGGCGATGCCGCGCCCGGCTACAGCTCGGGCCAGGCCATCGCCGCGATGGAAGCAGTGGCGCGCGAGGTGCTGCCGCAGGGCTACGGCTACGAGTGGTCCGGCATCAGCAAGCAGGAGAAGGAGTCGGCCGGGCAGGCGCCGATCATCTTCGCGTTCGCGATCATCTTCGTGTTCCTGTTCCTGGCCGCGCTGTACGAAAGCTGGTCGGTGCCGTTCGCCGTGCTGTTCGCGGTGCCGCTGGGCATCTTCGGCGCGATGACCGGGCTGTACTTCACCGGCCTCACCAACAACATCTATGCGCAGATCGGCCTGGTGCTGCTGATCGGCCTGGCCGCCAAGAACGCGATCCTGATCGTCGAGTTCGCCAAGATGAAGCGCGACGCCGGTGTGGATGCGGTGAGCGCGGCGATCGAGGCCGCCAAGCTGCGGCTGCGGCCGATCATCATGACCTCGTTCGCCTTCATCCTCGGCGTGGTGCCGCTGATCACCGCCAGCGGCGCCGGCGCAGCCTCGCGTGTGTCGATGGGCATCACCGTGTTCAGCGGCATGCTGGCCGCCACGCTGCTGGCGATCTTCTTCGTACCGGTGCTGTTCGTCGTGGTGGACCGGATCGTCACGCGCTTCACCGGCCCGCCCAAGGTGAAGGTTGTGGCGGAGGGCGGGCAATGAGCGCGCCCAGGCTCATGAGCGGCGGGTTGCGGCTGACACTCCTGCCGCTGGCGGCGGCGCTGCTGGCCGCCTGCGCGGTCGGCGACGACTATCGGCGCCCGGCCACCGAGGTACCGGCCGCGTATCGCGGCGCGACTGCGCCGGGGCCGTCGCTCGGCGCGCGCGACTGGCGCGCTGTGTTCACCGACACAACGCAGCAGGCGCTGATCGAGGCTGCGCTCGTCGGCAATCTCGATCTGCAGTCGGCCGAGGCGCGCGTGCGCGAGGCGCAGGCGGCGGTCACGATTGCGCGCAGCGGACTGCTGCCGTCGGTGGGCATCGGCCTGAGCACCTCGCCGACGGCGCGCCGCGCCGGCGAAAACCTCAGCTCCAGCTTCGTGGCCGCGGGGCTGCTGAGCTGGGAGATCGACCTGTGGGGCCGGATCCGGCGCGGTGCCGAGGCCGCGCGCGGCGATCTGGCCGCGCGCGAAGCGGCCCGCGACGGCGCACGCGTGTCGCTGATCGCCGAGACGGCAAGCCGCTATCACGAGCTGACCGCGCTGCGGGCCGTGCTGGCCAGCACCGAAAGCAGCGCGCGGCTGCAGGCCGATTCGCTGCGGCTGATGCGCCGTCGCAACCAGGCGGGCATCGTGTCGGCGGCCGAGGTGCGACAGGCTGAGGGCCAGCTGGCCTCCACCGAGGCGCGCCTGCCAGAGCTGCGGCGTCAGGTCGCAGCCACCGAGAATGCGCTGTCGTTCCTGCTGGGGCGCGCGCCCGACGCCGTGGCCACCGCAGCGCTGGTGCCGATCGTCGTTCCGGTCACCGATGCGACAGCGCCCGCGCTGCCGGTCGGCCTACCGTCCGAACTGATCGAGCGCCGGCCCGACCTGCGCGAGGCCGAGCAGCGGCTGGTGGCGGCCAATGCGCGCGTCGGCGAGGCCAAGGCGTTGATGCTGCCCAGCCTGTCGTTGACCGGTACCTTTGGCCGCATCGGCTTTGCACTCGAGGATCTGTTCTCCAGCGGCGGCAGCAGCGCGGTGGCCTCGCTCGGCCCGAACGTCGCGCAGACGCTATACGCGGGCGGTGCGCTGGTGGCCAACCGGGACGTTGCAATTGCCCGCCTCGACCAGGCGCTGCTCAACTACCGCCGCACGGCGCTCAATGCGCTGCGCGAAGTGGCCGATGCGCTGAAGGCGCACGACGAAGCCGGCGCGCAGCTCGAGCGGCAGGGCGCGCGCGTGGTCGCGCAGCGCGAGGCGCTGCGGCTGGCCGACAAGCGCTTCGGCGCGGGCGTGGTCAGTTTCATGGAGGTGCTCGACGCGCAGCG
>CAZTUT010000065.1:0-15819 GCA_964616395.1 uncultured Burkholderiaceae bacterium | reverse complement strand
CGCGGCAGCCCTGCGCGGTGCCGAGATGGGCGTGCAGGTGGTGCTCAAGGCCACCAAGGTCGATGGCGTGTACAGCGCCGATCCCAAGAAGGATCCGTCGGCGACCCGCTATACCCGGCTGACCTTCGACGAGGCGCTGACACGTCGCCTGCAGATCATGGACGCCACCGCCTTTGCGCTGTGCCGCGACCAGAAACTGCCGATCAAGGTTTTCGACATCAACAAGCCCGGCGCGCTCAGGCGCGTGATCGCGGGCGAGGACGAGGGCACGCTGGTGCACGTCTGAACGAGCCCGCGGGTCGGGCCCGCGTGCGCGTATTCTGTGGGCCGTCGGGCCACCGATCAGGAGCAAGCGATGAGCATCGCCGAAATTCGCAAGTCCACTGAACAGAAGATGATCAAGTCGATCGAGGCGCTCAAGCACGATCTGGCGAAGATCCGTACCGGTCGTGCGCACGCCGGCCTGCTCGACCACATTCAGGTCGACTACTACGGTGCGATGGTGCCGCTGTCGCAGGTCGCCAATGTCGGCCTCGGCGACGCCCGGACCATTACGGTCCAGCCGTGGGAGAAAAAGATGGTTCCGGTCGTCGAAAAGGCGATCCGCGAGTCTGATCTCGGCCTGAACCCGTCTACGTCTGGCGACCTGATCCGCGTGCCGATGCCGGCGCTGACCGAAGAGCGCCGCAAGGAACTGACCAAGGTCGTTCGCCACGAGGGCGAGAACGCCAAGGTCGCGGTGCGCAACCTGCGCCGCGATGCGATTACGCACCTGAAGGAGATGCTCAAGAAGAAAGAGGTCTCCGAGGACGACGAGCATCGGGCCCAGGACGACGTCCAGAAGCTGACCGATCGCTTCATCGGCGACATCGACAAGATCGTGACCGAGAAGGAAAAGGAAATCCTCACGGTCTGAGGCCGGTCCACGTTTCCCGGATCCGGCGGCTGCTACCCATGTCCCGCGCATCGAGCCCGCGCCAGGCTGCGGTGCCTCGCCATGTCGCAATCATCATGGACGGCAACGGCCGCTGGGCGACCGGGCGGCATTTGCCGCGGGTCGCAGGCCACAATCGGGGCGTCGATGCCGTGCGACGGGTGATGGAGGGTTGCGGGCGTCGCGGTGTCGAGTACCTGACGCTGTTCGCATTCAGCTCAGAAAACTGGCGCCGTCCGCCCGACGAGGTCTCCACGCTGATGCGCCTGTTCATGACGGCGCTGGAACGCGAGGTTGGCAAGTTGCATGAGAACGGCGTCCGGTTGCGCGTGGCCGGGGATCGCAGCCCGTTCGAGCCAGCGCTGCAGCAGCGCATCACCGAAGCAGAGCGCCTCACGTCGGGGAACTCGCGCCTGAACCTCACCGTGTGCGCCAGCTACGGCGGTCGCTGGGACATTGTCAATGCAGTTCGCAGCGCGATCGAGGCATTACCGGCCGCATCGGTCGCCGATGCGGCCGCAACCCTTGACGAGGCGACGCTTGCGAGACACCTGTCGCTGTCGTTTGCTCCGGACCCCGATCTGCTGATTCGCACGGGCGGTGAGCAGCGGATCAGCAATTTCCTGCTCTGGCAGCTTGCGTACGCGGAGTTGTACTTTTCCGAGACGCTTTGGCCCGACTTTGACGAAGTTGAACTGGACGCCGCCCTGGCCTGGTACGCGTCGCGCGAGCGCCGATTCGGTCGAACCAGCCAGCAAGTGCTCGCCGGCTCGACCGCGGCGAACTGACGTTCCCGCACGATGCTGCGCACACGAATCGCAACGGCCGTCGTCCTGCTGCTTTTCGTTCTGGCGGCGTTGTGGCTCGGACGTCCGGCATTTCTCGCTCTCGCCGCGCTGATATTCGGTGCAGCACTGTGGGAGTGGCTGCGCCTTGCCGGTCTTCCCGGGCGTGGCGCGCCCGTTGTTGCGTTACTCCTGGTTGGGCTTCTGGTGTTGCTCGACCAGATCGGCATCACCCCGGGCCCGACGGGCCTCATGCTGATCGCCACCGCTGCCTGCGCGCTATGGCTGACAATCGCGGCGGTGCTGGTCCGCGCACAACGTCACGGTGTTCGGCTCGGTCGGGCGGCGACAGCGGCGCTCGGCTGTTTGTTGCTGCCGTCTGCATGGTTCGCCCTGCTGGCGCTGTACCAACGCGGGCTGGTGCTGCTGTTCTCCGTGCTTGCCATCGTCTGGATCGCCGATATCTGCGCGTATTTTTCTGGCCGCGCTTTCGGCAAGGCCAAGCTTGCGTCGAACATCAGTCCGGGCAAGACCTGGGCCGGCGTCGGTGGCGCCATGCTCGGCGTGATCGCAATTGCGGGTGTAGCTTTTGTCTTGGCGCCGGACGCATCGCTGCTTTCGAGTCTGCTGTTTCGCCGGAACATCGTGCTCGCGGTGTTGCTGCTTGCCTTGCTGGTGGCTGCATCGATCGTCGGCGACCTGTTTGAAAGCCTGATCAAGCGTCAGGCCGGCATGAAGGACAGCAGCAGGCTGCTGCCCGGGCACGGCGGTGTTCTGGATCGAATCGATGCGCTGATTCCGGTGCTGCCGCTTGCGGTCCTTCTTCACTGGTGGGCGACATGAAGCAAGGCATCACACTTCTGGGTGCAACCGGCTCGATCGGCAAGAGCAGCCTCGACGTGATCGCGCGTCATCCTGGTCGCTTCGAACTCGTCGCGCTGACGGCTCACTCGCGGGTCGACGAACTGGCCGATCTTTGTGCGCTGCATCAGCCCCGTGTGGCAGTGATCGGCGACGCCGCGCGCGAGGCCGAACTGCGCAGCGCGCTTGCCGCGCGCGGGCTTTCCACCGAAGCGCGTGCCGGTGCCGAGGCGCTGGCCGAGGTGGCGGCCGATCCGCGCGCCCAGGTGGTCATTGCGGCGATTGTCGGTGCAGCCGGGTTGCTGCCCACGCTTGCTGCCGCTCGCACGGGCAAGCGTCTGCTGTTGGCCAACAAGGAGGCCATCGTCTGCGCGGGCAATCTGCTGATGCAGGCCGTCCGCGACAGCGGCGCGATACTGCTGCCGGTGGATAGCGAACATAACGCGATCCATCAGTGCCTCATGGGCGTTGCCGATCGCTCGCGCGACGTTCGGCGCCTTGTCCTTACGGCTTCGGGCGGCCCATTTCGCAATCGCCTGGATCTGTCTGCTGTGACGCCGGCGCAGGCGGTCGCCCACCCCAACTGGGTGATGGGGCGCAAGATTTCAGTGGACTCGGCGACCCTGATGAACAAGGGCCTCGAGGTGATCGAGGCGAGCTGGCTGTTCGGCTTTGCGCCCGAGCGGATCGATGTCGTGATCCACCCGCAAAGCGTGATTCACTCCATGGTCGAGTTCCAGGACGGATCGGTTCTGGCGCAGTTGGGTACGCCAGACATGCGGACGCCGATCGCCAACTGCCTTGGATTTCCGGAGCGGATGGAGAGCGGATCGAGCCTGCTGGATTTCCTTGCGCTTAATGCACTCACGTTCGAGGCGCCGGATCTCGCCCGCTTCCCCTGCTTGCGCCTTGCCTACGCGGCGCTGAATCGTGGCCCGGCAGCGACAATTTCAGTGAACGCAGCCAACGAAATTGCGGTCGAAGCGTTTCTGGATGAGCGCCTGCCCTTCGATCGGATTGCCGTGGTGATCGAGACCGCACTGGCTGCGGCGTCAAACGACCCTCCAACCGACGTGGCCGACGTGATCGAAATTGATCGGCAGGCACGCGAGCGCGCCCGGGCTGATCTTGCCCGGCACGGGCGCTGATTCACTTTCGGATACAGCCTCATGGCATTTCTCGGCACCATTGCAGCGTTCATCGTCACGCTCGGGATCCTGGTGGTGATCCACGAACTGGGCCATTACTGGGTCGCGCAGCGTTGCGGCGTCAAGGTGCTGCGGTTTTCGGTGGGGTTTGGACGGCCGCTGGCGCGGTGGGTGCGCGGCCCGGATCGAACCGAGTGGGTCATTGCTGCGATTCCGCTGGGTGGCTACGTCCGCATGCTCGACGAACGCGATGACGACCAGGGGCCGATCCGCGCCGCCGATCTGCCGCGCGCCTTCAATCGGCAGCCGGTCAGTAAACGCATCGCAATCGTTCTGGCGGGTCCGCTCGCCAATCTGCTGCTCGCGATCGGCGTTTACTGGGGCATGAACATCGCCGGCGTGATGGAGCCGCGCGCACTGCTTTCGCCGCCCACGGCAGGCACGCCAGCCGCGCGTGCGGGCTTGTCCGGTGGCGACCTGATCGTTGCGATCGACGGCGAAGCGGTCCGGTCCTGGCAGGATGTCAACTGGCTGATCCTGCAACGTGCTGTCGATCGTGCACAGGTCGATATCGATGTTCGCAGCGAGGGCGGGTCAACGCGCCGTCTGTTGCTCGACCTCTCGGGATTAGGGCCTGAGGACATGGAAGGCAACCCATTGCCGCGCATCGGGCTGGCACTCTGGTCCGGGCCGCCACGCATCGGCCGGGTCGCTGAAGGCGGCGCAGCGCAGCGCGCCGGGCTGCAGTCGGGCGATCGCGTGCTTGAAGTCTCCCGTATGCCTGTCGCATCAGCCCGCCATCTGATCGACAGGATCAGGAATTCGCCGGGCCAGTCGCTCGACCTGCTGGTCGAGCGCGATGGGCGTCCGATCACGCTGACCGTGACGCCCCAGAGCGTTCGTGAAGAGACCGGCAAGTCGGGCACCCGCGAGGTGGGTCGAATCGGCGCGGAACTTGGGGAACGCCCCGAGATGATTCGCGTTCATCACGGACCGATCGAGAGTCTCGGGCTGGCTGTGCGCAAGACCTGGGACATGACGGTCTTCTCCTTGCGCATGCTCGGGAAGATGATTGTCGGTGAAGCGTCATGGAAGAACCTGTCGGGACCGATCACGATCGCTGATTACGCAGGCAAGTCGGCCAGCATCGGTGTGGCCGCCTATCTGAGCTTCCTCGCCCTCGTTTCGATCAGTCTTGGCGTGCTGAATCTGCTCCCGATCCCGATGCTCGATGGCGGGCACTTGGTTTACTATCTGATCGAAATCGTCAAAGGCAGCCCGCCCGCCGACTGGTTCGTTGAATGGGGGCAGCGCGCCGGCATCGGCTTGCTGGTCATGCTGACGGCTCTGGCGCTCTTCAACGATATTTCTCGGCTGCTTTCCTGATTCCCGGTGTTCAAACTTCTGACCTCTCCACGAAGCAAGGGGCATGATCGCGCGCGAGTGGCGCTGCGATCGTGCGTCGTTGCCGTTACCGCCGCGTTCGCCGGTCTGGCCCATGCGCAGGAATTCACGGTCCGCGACATCCGCGTCGAGGGCATCCAGCGGACCGAGGCTGGCACGGTCTTCAGCTACCTGCCGCTTCGCGTCGGTGATCGCTACGACCCGGAGCGCGGCATCGCGGCAATACGCGCGCTCTATGCCACCGGGCTGTTCAAGGATGTTCGCCTTGAAGTCGATGGCGACGTGCTTGTCGTCATGCTTGAAGAACGGCCTGCAATTGCGCTGGTCGAGCTCAATGGCGTCAAGGAGTTCGACAAGGAGCAGGTCCGCAAGTCGCTGCGCGACGTCGGTCTCGGGGAAGCGCGGATTTTCGACCGCTCATTGCTTGAGAGGGCCGAGCAGGAGCTCAAGAAGCAGTATCTGAGCCGCGGACGCTATGCAGCCCAGATCCGGACCACGGTCACGCCGGTCGAGCGCAACCGCGTGAACATCGTGATGAATGTCGATGAAGGCGATCCGGCACGCATCCGGACCATTTCGTTCACCGGCAACAAGGCATTCAGCGAAAGCGCGCTGCGCCGCGAGATCGAGCTATCGACGCCCACCTGGTTCACCTGGTATTCGAAGCGCGATCAATATGCACGCCAGAAGCTGCAGGGTGACCTCGAAACGCTGCGCTCGTTCTACCTGAATCGCGGTTATCTGGACTTCAGCATCGAGTCGACCCAGGTGTCGATCAGCCCGGATCGCGAGGACATCCACATCACGGTCAATATCGTCGAAGGGGAGCGCTACACGATTTCCGGGGTCAAGCTGGCCGGCGAACTGCTCGGACTAGACGCTGAACTGCAGGCGCTGGTCGACGTCAAGCCGGGCGAGACGTTCAACGCCGAACGCCTGAACAACATTTCCAAGCGCATCAACGACCGGCTGTCGATGCTCGGGTACGCGTTTTCCAGCGCCAATCCGGTACCTGAGGCCAATCGAGACAAGCGCGAGGTTGCATTCACGATCTTGGTGGACCCCGGTCGCCGCGTGTATGTGCGCAGAGTCAACATCGCGGGCAATTCGCGGACCCAGGACCAGATCATCCGGCGCGAGGTGCGGCAGTTCGAGGGCGGCTGGTTCGACTCCGAGAAGGTGCGCCTGTCGCGCGACCGGATCGACCGGCTTGGCTACTTTGAAAAAGTCGAGGTCGAGACGCCTGCGGTGCCGGGGACGGTGGACCAGGTCGACGTCAACTTCAATATCAAGGAGCGCCCGACCGGCAGTGTCAACGCGGGCGCAGGCTATTCCAGCACCGAGGGCCTGGTACTGCAGGGCAGCTACTCGCAGCAGAACGTGCTGGGCACCGGTCAGGCGGTGAGTTTCCAGGTCAATACCAGCCGGGCCAGCCGAACCTTTGCGGTCTCGCACGTCGATCCGTACGTCACGCTCGACGGTATCAGTCGGTCGATCGAGTTGTTCGACCGCAAGTCGGACCTTGCCAAGCTCAATCTGGGCAGCGTCGATATCGCGACGCGGGGAGCAACGCTTCGCTACGGCGTGCCGTTTACCGAATTCGATACCGTCTTTTTCGGCGCGGGCTACGAAAGCACGAAGATCGGATTGACCCCGTTCAGCCCGCTGACCTACGTCGACTATGTGAACCTGTTTGGCGAGCGGACGCAGGCCATCCTGGGCACCATCGGCTGGTCGCGCGACAGCCGTGACAACCTTCTGGTGCCGAACCGCGGCCGTTATCACCGCCTGTTCGGCGAGGTCGGAACGCCGCTGCTCGACCTGCAGTACTACCGGCTGACCTACCAGTTCCAGCAGTTCCTGCCGGTGACCAGCCGCTTTACGCTGGCATTCAATGGCGAGATCGGCTACGGCGCCGGATACAGCGGTAAGGAGTATCCGGTGTTCAAGAACTTCTACGCGGGTGGTATCGGGTCGGTGCGAGGCTACGACTCCGGGTCGCTGGGGCCGCGCGAGGTGCTGCCGGACGGCTCGCTGGGCTCGTCGCTCGGCGGCAATCGGCGCGTCAATTTCACCTTCGAAGCACTTGCGCCCATTCCCGGCGCGGACCGGACTCTGCGTGGAAGCGTGTTTGCCGACGGTGGTCAAGTCTGGGGCGACAACCAGAAGGCCACATTCTCCGATCTGCGCTACTCGGTGGGCATTGGCCTGGGCTGGGTATCACCGATCGGACCCCTGAAGCTTTCTTACGCCTATCCGCTGCGGACGAAGCCGACCGATCGGCTGCAGCGGTTCCAGTTCCAGATCGGGACCACGTTCTAGCGCAAGCGCGGTACGGGCATGGCACAATCAACCGTTGTCTTGCATGCGGGAGCGGCAATGCGCTGGCTCAAATTTGCTTCAGCGGCGGTGATGGCCGCCGTGCCGGTTTTCTTCGTGGCCCCAACTGCGTTGGCGCAGGAATTCAAGATCGGCTATGTGAATTCGGAGAGAATCCTTCGCGATTCAGCGCCGGCGCGCGCTGCGACGCAGAAGCTGGAAGCGGAGTTCGCCAAGCGCGACCGCGAGCTTCAGGAGATGGCGCAGCGCCTCAAGGCGCAGGCCGAGCGCTTCGACAAGGAAGCGCCGGTCATGGCCGAGGCAGACAGGGTGCGGCGCCAACGCGAATTGTCCGAGACCGATCGCGAGCTGCAACGCCGTCAGCGCGAGTTCCGCGAAGACCTCAACCAGCGCCGTAACGAGGAACTGCAGGCACTACTCGAGCGAGCGCAGCGTCTGGTCCGCCAGATCGCCGAGCAGGAGAAGTACGACCTGATCCTTCAGGACGCTGTGTATTTCAGTCCGCGGGTCGACATCACGGACAAGGTGCTGCGCGCACTGAACAACGGCAAGTAGCGCAATGGCGGACGCTGCACCGTCGGCCCGGCTCACGGTCGGGCAGTTGTCCGACCGCATTGCAGCCCTTACCGATGGCAGGCTTCAGGCCGATCTCTCAGGTGCGTCGGATCTGCCCATCGATGGCGTCGCACCGCTCGATGAGGCGGACGCTCGCCACATTTCGTTTCTCGCAAATATCCGCTATCGGCGTCAGGCGGTCGAGAGCCGTGCCGCGGCCATCGTACTGTCAACCGCCGACGCCTCCGCGCTCTTTCCCAACGGACGGCAGGGCGGGGCGCTGGTGCTGTGTGCAAATCCGTACGCGTGGTTTGCGCTTGCAGCCCAGCAGCTGTTTCCCCAGGCTCCGCTGACGCCGGGCGTCGACACGTCGGCGCGCGTATCGCCGACCGCGAAGATCGACCCAAGTGCGCGCATCGACGCCTACGCCGTGATCGGGTCAGGTGCGGTGATCGGCCCCGGGGCATGGGTCGGCAGCGGGTCTCACATTGCCGATGATGTGGTCATTGGCGCCGGCACTCGCCTGTATCCGGGCGTGCATATCTATCACGGCTGCGCGGTCGGCGACCGTTGTATCGTCCATTCTGGAGCGGTGATCGGCGCGGATGGTTTTGGATTTGCGCCGCTGGGTGGGCGCTACATCAAGATTCCGCAGACCGGCGTGGTTGTGATCGGCTCGGATGTGGAGATTGGCGCCAACACCACGATCGACCGCGGAACGATGGGCGACACGGTCATTGGCGATGGCGTGAAGATCGACAACCAGGTCCAGATCGCCCACAACGTAAAAGTTGGTGCCAGCACAGTGATCGCCGGATGTGTCGGCATCGCCGGCAGCGCGATCATCGGCGAGCGTTGCCAGCTCGGCGGGGCGGCGATGATTCATGGCCACATCACGCTGGCCGACGGTGTCATCGTCTCCGGCGGTACGCTGATTTCCCGCTCAATCGGTGAGCCCGGGTTCTACTCCGGCGTCTTTCCACACATGCCGAACCGCGACTGGGAGCGCAATGCGGCGGTGGTTCGCCATCTCGATGACCTAAGAACCCGTCTGCGCCGTCTGGAAAGGCAAGTGGCTGACGGCGCGAGCAACGCTTCTGAGGATTCGCAAAAAAAATGACAATGGACATCCACGAAATCCTGCGCCACCTGCCACACCGGTATCCGATCATCCTGGTCGATCGCGTACTCGAGATCGAGCCACCGAACCGCATCGTGGCGCTGAAGAACGTCTCGATCAACGAGCCGGTGTTCATGGGCCACTTCCCGCACTATCCGGTGATGCCTGGCGTGCTCATCATCGAGGCGCTGGCGCAGGCCGCAGCCATTCTGTCGTTTGCGGCACTGGGTAAACAGGCCGATGGCAACTCCGTCTACTACTTCGCAGGGATCGACAACGCGCGCTTCAAGCGCCCTGTCGGACCGGGCGATCAGCTGCGCCTCGAGGTCGAACTCCAGCGCGAGATGCGCGGCATTGGCAAGTTCAAGGCGCGTGCGCTGGTTGAGGGCAACCTCGCGGCGGAGGCGGACCTGCTGTGCGCGTACCGCCCGATCACGCCCTCTGCATCGGCGGTATCAGCCCCGGTGAACGTGGCTGCCAGCAGCGGAGCGCAGCCGTGACAGCCGTCCACCCGACTGCGATCATCGAGGCAGGCGCTGACCTCGCCGATGATGTCGTCATCGGCCCATACGCGATCATTGGTCCGAAGGTCCGGATTGGCGCCGGAACGACGGTTGGCGCGCATGCGACGCTCAGCGGTCGAACGACAATCGGAAAGAACAACCGCATCTTCGCGCACGCCGCGCTCGGCGGCATCCCGCAGGACAAGAAGTATGCGGGCGAGGATACCGAGCTCGTGATCGGCGATGGCAACACCATCCGCGAGTTCTGCACGTTCAACACCGGCACCGCACAGGGAGGCGGCGTCACGCGCATCGGCAATGACAACTGGATCATGGCCTACGCGCACGTTGCGCACGATGTGATTCTGGGCGATCACTGCATCCTCGCCAACAACGCGTCGCTGGCCGGGCATGCCATTGTCGGTGACTGGGTCATCCTGGGTGGACTGACCGGCGTGCACCAGTTTGTCCGCATTGGTTCGCACGCGATGACGGGCGCTGCGTCGCTGCTGATTCAGGACCTTCCGCCTTTTGTGATTTGCCAGGGCAATCCTGCCGCACCCCATGGCCTCAACAGCGAGGGACTGAAGCGCCGCGGGTTCGCACCCGAGGCGGTTGCCGCGCTTCGCCGCGCCTACAAGGCGATCTATCGCGAGGGCAAGACCGTGGCAGAGGCGTCGCAGACGCTGATTGCAATCGAGGCCGAGATCCCGGAGCACGGCGCGCACGTCGAACTGCTGCGTACCTTCATTCAGACTTCTACGCGCGGCATCATCCGCTGAGGATGAGCGCACCGGCGCGATCCCCTGACTGCCGGGACTTCGAGCGACCCCCTGCCAGATGACAACGCGGATCGCGATGGCGGCTGGCGAATCCTCTGGCGATCTGCTCGCCAGCCTGGTGCTGCCGACGCTGCACGATGCGATTGCCGGCCTCGAATGCGGCGGAATCGCCGGTGACCGGATGGCTGCGGCCGGTTGCGCCCCGTGGTTCCACGTGCGCGAACTCTCGGTTCGTGGCTATGCCGAGGTGCTGCGCCATCTTCCTCGCCTGCTGCGCCTGCGCTCCCGGTTCTTGCGTCGCGTGCGCAACTGGCCAGCAGATCTTTACATGGGCGTCGACGCGCCGGATTTCAATCTCGGCATCGAGATGCGCCTGCGTGCCGAGGGCGTGCGTACGGTCCAGTACGTGTCGCCTGCGGTGTGGGCGTGGCGGCCGAAGCGGATCGAGAAGATCCGGGCGGCGGTCGATCACATGCTTTGCCTGTTTCCGTTCGAGACTGCCCAACTGAACGCCGCCGGCATCCGCGCGACCTATGTTGGCCACCCGCTGGCCAGCGCCATTCCGCGATCGGCTGACCCAGTTGCGGCGCGCAAGCGACTGGGGCTCAACCCGCAGCGCCCGGTCATTGCGCTGCTCCCGGGCAGCCGGCCGGCCGAGGTGGCCGCGCTGGCGCCACCGTTCTTCGATGCTGCCTCGATTCTGGCGACCGATCGCCAGCTTCAGTTCGTCGTGCCAGTCGCCGAGCCGTCGCTCGCGCCTGCGCTGCACGCGCTTTGCGAACGCCACGGCGAGGGAAGGATCACGCTGGTTGATGGGCGCTCGCATGACTGCCTCGAAGCCGCCGACGCGGTCATGGTGGCTGCGGGTACCGCGACGCTTGAAGCGATGCTGTTCAAGCGCCCAATGGTGATTGCCTACAAGGTCCCACGGCTGACCGAGAGCATCACGTTGCGCAAGGCGGTGATTCCGTATGTGGGGCTGCCGAACGTGCTGGAAGGTTGCTACACGGTGCCGGAGCTTCTGCAGGAGGCGGTTGAACCCGCACGTCTGGCGGCGTTGATCCGCGGTTATCTTGATCGGCCCGCCGAGGTTGCCCGTCTGCGCGAACGGTTTGACGCACAGCACGAAGCGCTCACGCGCGACACACCGCGTCTCGTTGCACACGCGATCGTCGAGACCCTGGAGGGCGCGCGGTGAAGCGGCGCACTGACGGTCAGCAGCCACTGGCGTTGCTCGACGGCGAAACGGGCACGACCGATCGGTTCTGTGGCATCGATGAGGCCGGCCGCGGTGCGCTTGCCGGGCCCGTGATCGCCGCTGCCGTGATCCTTGATCCGTCGCAGCCGATCGACGGCCTGCGCGACTCCAAGAAGATGAGCCCGCGCCAGCGCGAGCGGGTGGCATTGCTGATTCGCGAACGCGCGCTGGCCTGGGCGGTCGGCGCCGCCGATGTGGCCGAGATCGATGCGATCAACATCCTGCAGGCCACGTTGCGGGCGATGGAGCGTGCCGTGGCTGCACTGCAGCCCGCACCGGCGTTTGCGCTCGTTGATGGCAATCAGTTGCCGCGACTTCCCATGCCGGCGCGCTGCATCGTGGGAGGCGACGACAGCGAGCCTGCGATTTCGGCCGCGTCGATCCTCGCCAAGACGCATCGTGATGCATTGATGCGCGCGCTCGATGACACTCACCCGGGTTATGGTTTCGCCCAACATGCCGGCTATGGCACGGAAGCGCATCTGCGACAGTTGCGGCGGCTCGGTGCGTGTGAACAGCACCGGCGCAGCTACGCCCCGGTGCTTGCCGTGATCAGCGCACGAGACAGCGCATGAAGTCGATCACGTCGCCCGCCAATCCGCTCTACCGCGCCTGGCTCAGGCTCGCCACCCAGCCGCGACAGGTCCGGATTCAGCGCCGTTCGATCGCCGAGGGTGCGCATCTGGCACGTGCATGGCTCGATGCGCGCCGCCCGATCGAAGCCGTGATCGTCAGCGCCGCCGAGGGCGGGCCGGAACGCAACGGCCTGCTCGCCGAACTGTCGTCGCACGCGCCGGTCTTCGTGCTTTCGCAGGCCCTGTTCAATGGGCTCGGGCTGGTCGAGCATGGCATCGGACTGGCGATCGTGGTGCCGATCGCGGATTCGGCCACCGGTGCACTCGTCGGCGATGCCCTGTATCTCGATGGGGTTCAGGACCCGGGTAATGTCGGTGCCCTGCTGCGGGTGGCTGCAGGTGCCGGGGTTCGCCACGTCCTGGCTTCGCCATCGACCGCTGCGCTCTGGGCACCGCGCGTGCTGCGCGCCGCGCAGGGCGCGCACCTGCTGCTCGATCTGCGCGAAGGCGTGGTGCCGGAGGCATTGGCCGGTGCCGGACTCCACTGGATCGGCACCGCGCTCTCTGCGCAACAGACCTTGTGGGATCTGGCGATGCCGGCAAAGGCAGCGATCGGATGGGTCGTGGGCGCCGAAGGGCAGGGCGCATCCGCAGAGGCGCTGGCAGCCTGCGCTAGCTTGACGCGGATCCCGCTGGCCGCCGGGGTCGAATCGCTGAACGTCGCGACTGCGGCGGCGGTCTGCCTGTTCGAGCGGCAGCGTCGGCTGCGTCCGGGTTCAGAGAGATCCGAAGACTGTCAGTAGCCCGGACGCTCGAGCCGCACCTCGTGCATGATCGTCGCAGCGATTTCCTCGATGGACTTGGTGGTCGAGGAAAGCCAGCGGATGCCCTCGCGTCGCATCATGCGCTCGGCCGCAACGACCTCCTGGCGGCAGTTTTCCAGAGATGCATAGCGGCTGTTTGGCCGGCGCTCGTTGCGTACTTCGGCCAGTCGTTCCGGGGCAATCGAAAGCCCGAAGAGCTTGCCGCGATGGCCGTGCAGTGCGGGAGGCAGTTCATCGCGTTCGAAGTCTTCGGGAATCAGCGGGTAGTTGGCTGCCTTGATTCCGTACTGCATCGCCAGATAGAGGCTGGTCGGCGTCTTGCCGCTGCGCGATACGCCCACCAGGATCACGTCGGCCTGCGCAAGCCCCTTGGCCGATTGCCCGTCATCGTGAGCGAGCGAAAAATTGATTGCCTCGATCCGCCGCTTGTAGTCGTCGGAGTCGGTGATCTTGTGTGACCGACCAATCGAATGGCTCGACTTCAGCCCCAGTTCGCGCTCGAGCGGCTGCACGAAAGACTCGATCAGATCCATCAGCAGCGCATCGGCCTTGCGCAACTCGGCGTTGACCGCCGGATTGACCAGCGTGGAAAAGATGATCGGGCGCTTGCCATCGCGCTGGCGCGCCTCGTTGATTCGGGTCACGGCCTCGATCGCCTTATCGACATCATTGACGAACGGCAACCGGGCCTGCCGGTAACTCAGGGACTCGAACTGGGCCAGCACCGCGTGGCCGAGCGTCTCGGCGGTAATCCCGGTGCCGTCGGAAACGAAGAACACCGTGCGTTCGTAGGAGTCCCGATCGGGCATGAGATTGGTCCACGTCGTGCGCCGCCACCGCGCCTGTCGGCGAGACGGCGTGCGGTAGGCAACTGGGTAGAATTCCAGAAGATTGTGGCATAGCAGCATTCGTTCGCGCGCGGGGGCAGGCTGCCCGTCGATGTGGCCTCTGACGATTCAGACAATAACCATTGCTCCGGGGAGGAGCCCTATGCAACGCGGCAAGTACGTCCTTCCGTTCAGCCAACTGCGCATGACGGATGTCGAGCAGGTGGGTGGCAAGAACGCTTCGCTCGGCGAGATGCTGAGCCAGCTCGCCGGCAAGGGCATCCGCGTTCCCGATGGTTTTGCGACCACCGCCGAAGCGTTCCGCGACTTCCTGCGTACCAATGACATCGAGTCGAAGATCAATGCCCGGCTCGCCGCGCTGAACGTCGATGATGTGAAGGCGCTGGCCGAGGCGGGCGCGGAAATCCGTGGCTGGGTCATCGATGCGCCGCTGCCGCAGCAGCTCGAGGTGGAGATCCGCCAGTTCCACGCCTGGCTGAAGGGGGATGCCGCGGCCGAAATTTCGGTTGCGGTCCGTTCGAGCGCGACGGCGGAAGATCTGCCTGATGCCTCGTTTGCCGGGCAACAGGAAACCTTTCTCAACGTGGTCGGGGCAGATGCCGTCATCGATCGCGTCAAGCATGTCTTTGCCTCGCTGTACAACGATCGGGCGATCTCGTATCGAGTCCACAAGGGCTTCGACCACGCGGAGGTGGCGCTGTCGGCAGGTGTGCAGCGGATGGTGCGCTCCGACAAGGGCGCGGCTGGCGTCATGTTCACGATGGACACCGAGAGCGGCTTCAACGATGTCGTGTTCATCACCTCCGGCTACGGGTTGGGCGAGACCGTGGTTCAGGGTTCGGTCAATCCCGACGAGTTCTATGTGCACAAGCCGATGCTGCGCGCCGGCAATTTCCCGCTGATCCGCCGCAACCTCGGCTCCAAGCTGATCAAGATGGAGTTCGACACCAGCGGTGGCAGCGGTCGAACTGTGCGGACCGTCGACGTTGCAACGGCCGACCGGCACCGCTTTTCTCTGAGCGACGACGATGTCATCGAACTGGCGCGCTACGCGCTGATCATCGAGGAGCACTACGGCCGTCCGATGGACATCGAGTGGGGCAAGGACGGCATCGACGGTCGGCTCTATATCCTGCAGGCGCGCCCGGAGACCGTGCAGTCTCAGGCGAGCACGCAGACCGTGCAGCGCTTCAAGCTGAAGGGGCGCTCCGCTGTGCTCGCAAGCGGTCGCGCGATCGGCCAGAAGATCGGTATCGGCCGCGTGCGCGTGATCGACTCGGCCGACCGCATGGATGAGGTGCGCGAGGGCGACGTGCTGGTCACCGACATGACCGATCCCAACTGGGAGCCGGTGATGAAGCGGGCCGCCGCGATCGTCACCAATCGCGGTGGCCGCACCTGTCACGCGGCGATCATTGCGCGCGAGCTCGGCATCCCGGCGGTGGTCGGTTGCGGCGATGCCACCGAGGCGCTGGCCTCGGCCACCGACGTGGCCGTCTCGTGCGCCGAGGGCGACACCGGACACATTTACGAGGGCCGACTGGCGATGGACGTGGAGACCGTCCAGCAGGGCACGCCGCCGAAGATCCCGACCAAGATCATGATGAACGTTGGCAACCCGCAGCTGGCGTTCGACTTCCAGTCGATTCCCAATGCCGGCGTGGGTCTGGCGCGGCTGGAGTTCATCATCAACAACAACATCGGCGTGCATCCGAAGGCGGTGCTCGACTATCCGAACATCGATGACCAGCTCAAGCGGGCGGTAGAGTCGCTGGCGCACGGCTATGCCAGCCCGCGCGCCTTCTTCGAGGCGCGTCTGGCCGAGGGCATCGCCACGATCGCGGCAGCGTTCTGGCCCTATCGCGTGGGCATACTGACCTTG
>CAZTUT010000064.1:0-16102 GCA_964616395.1 uncultured Burkholderiaceae bacterium | reverse complement strand
GCGGAGCCGATCACGAAGGCGATCAGCACCGGGGTGATGCCCATGAACAGCGATAGCCGCGCACCCACCATCAGTCGGGACAGCATGTCGCGGCCGAGTTCGTCGGTGCCAAGCAGGAAGCCGGGGGTTCCGATCGGCTTCAGGCGGCTGAGCATCGACGCCTTGTAGGGGTCGGCCGGCGTCAGGTACGGGCCGAACAGCGCCAGCAGGATCAGCACCAGCACGACTGCAGCGGCCACCATGGCGATCGGATCGCGCACGAAGCGACGCAGCACGGTGGTCCAGTAGCCGGGGCTGCGTTCGAACGCAACCTCGGGCACCTTGCGCGGATCGACGGCGATGTTCATCAGGATCGCGAGATGCGAGGATCGAGCGCGGTTTGCACCACGTCGACCAGCAGATTGAGCAGCACGAAGAACAGCGCCAGAACAAGGATTGTTCCCTGAAGCAGCGGCAGGCCGCGCGGGAAGATCGCGCTATTCAGCAGGAATCCGGTACCGGGCCAGGAGAAGACGGTCTCGATCAGGATCGAGCCACCGAGCAGATAGCCCAGTTGCAGGCCCATCACCGCCAGCGCGGTGGGCGCAACGTTCTTCACCACGTGGAGGAACACGCCGACATCGGTCAGTCCCTTGGCGCGCAGGCCGACCACGAACTCCTGTGCCAGCGTTTCGGCCACCAGCGCGCGCACCGTGCGCGCGATGATGCCCATCGGGATCACGCTCATCGTGATGGCCGGCAGGATCATGTGGCGGATGTGCGCCCAGTCCCAGGCCCACATGTCGGATCCGCCGGGGCCCGCGCCCGTGGCGGGCAGCCAGTTCAATTGGGCGGCGAAGATGATGACGAGCACCATGCCGAGCCAGTAGTGCGGCACGCTGACGCCCACCACCGACAAGAACGAAGCGCCCTTGTCGATCCACGAATCACGGAAGTAGCCGGCCACGAAGCCGAACAGGCAGCCGAAGAAGAACCCGATCAGCGTGGCAACGAACGCAAGCCGCAGCGTGTTGCCGACCGCCTTCCAGACCTCGGCGGATACCGGCCGGCCGCTGGCGATCGAAGCGCCCAGATCGCCCTGTGCGGCGCGCGCCAGCCACTTGACGAATTGTTCGGGCAGCGGCCTGTCGAAGCCATACAGGTTACGAAGCTGCTGCTGCATCTCGACCGAGGCATCGGGTGGCAGCACCGACACCAGCGGATCGCCTGGCGACAGGTGCACGAGCGCGAAGCAGACCAGCGCCACGCCGAGCATGATCGGCAGCGTGTACAGCACACGGCGGGCGAGGTAGGCAAGCATCGAATCGCAGGTGAGAGCGGGCGCCGGCTCAGGCCGGCGCCCTTTACGGCATCAGTCCATCGTCATCGGCGCGATGTCGATGAACCAGCTCCTCGGCTGAACAACGTTCTTGACCTTGGCGCTCATCGCGCGCGGGCCAACATCATGGGCGATCCACACGAACGGCGCTTCCTCGACGATGCGGGCATGCAGACGCGCCAGCGCCGCGTCGCGCGCCTTGTCCTCGAACGTGGTGCGAGCATCTTCGATCAGCTTGTCGAACTCGGCGTTACCGAAATAGCCCCAATTGTTCGACACCGGCGGGAACGTCTTCGTGCTGGTGAAGCGCACCATCGCAAAGAACGGATCCATCGCCGCATAGCTGACGTTGATCGCATTCGTGCCGTTGGCCGACGGGTGCTTCGTGCCCTGGCGCCAGTTGGTGAACAGCGTGTTCCACTCGATCACGTCGAACTCGACATCGAAGAAGCACTGCTTGAGCGACTGCTGGACAAACTCGTTCATCGGCAGCGGCTGCATCTGGCCGGAGCCCGAGGCCGAGATCTGCACCTTGACCTTCAGCGGCTTGGCGGCCGAATGCCCCGCCTTGGCCATCAGCGCCTGCGCGGCTTTCACGTCATAGCGGATGTCGAACTTCGGGTTACCCCACCACGGATGGCCCGGAGGCACCGTGCCCTTGGGGATGCCCATCATGCCGCCGAGAAGCTTTGACAGACCTTCGCGATCCACGCACAGGTTGGCGGCGTGGCGAACGTCACGGTTCAGCCACGGCGAACCTTCGGCAAACGACAACTGCCACGGCCACACATGCGGCTGCGGGTTGCTGTGGATCACGAAGCCGCGGCTGCGGATCTGCGCCATTGCGTCCGGCGCCGGCGCCTCGATCCAGTCGACCTGGCCCGACAGCAGCGCTGCCGTGCGCGCGTTGGCCTCGGGCATCGGCAGCATGATCACGCGGTCGATCTTCGGCGTGCGCTTCGGATCCCAGTAGCCCTTGTTGGCCGCCAGTTCGAGTCGTTCGCGCGGCACGAAGCGGGTCATCCGGAACGGGCCCGAGCCCGAGGCATCGGCGGCGAATGCCGCCCAGGCGGCCTTGGCCTTGTCAGCGGGCGAGGCGCCCTGCGCGGCGTCGAACTTCTTCTGCCAGTGCGCGGGGCTGGCCATGAACAGATTGGTCAGGTTCAGCGGCAGGAACGAGTCGGGCTCGCTGGTGGTCAGCTCGACCGTGAGGTCATCGATCTTGCGTGCCGTGCGCAGCGTGGGCATGCGCGAGGCGGTCACGCCGACCTGGCTGGCATCGAAGTGGACAGCGTCCTTGTCGAGCACCTTGCGGACGTTCCACACCACGGCGTCTGCGTTGAACGCGGAGCCGTCATGAAACTTGACGCCAGGACGCAGCTTGAACACCCACTTGGTCCGGTCCTTGGCATCGACCGCCCACGAGGTGGCGAGGCCCGGAATCAGGACGCTCGGCCCGTCCGCCCTGGACAGGTCCCAGTGCGTGAGCGCGTCGTACATCGGAATGCCGGTGAAGCGGTTGCCTTCGAAGCCCTGGTCCGGCTGGCCCAGCGTGCGCGGAATATCCGCCGCGGTCATTGCGATGCGCAGGACTTTTTCCTGCGCCGATGCAGCCTCGCTGAAGGCGAGGGCGCCGAGCGCGACCGCACTGGCGCAAGCGGCCGCCAGCATCTTTCGGTGCATAGCATTGGGGGTCATGCATTTCTCCTTGAAAGGTCCGACTGCCACGTTGTGAAGCCACCGTCCTTCCGCAAGGGTCATGCCAGCCCGGCGCGTTGCGCCGTTTTGTAACGATCCGAGCGGGTTTACCGCAATCAACGCGCGACTCCGATGCACCGCGCCCGTTCGACTCCGCCCCTGATGCAGCGGGACTGCACCTTGCCGGTGCGGTTGCGCACCGGATCGGGAAGTCAAACGCAGCGACGCAACAGCACTGGACTGCATCGCTTCCGATCGCGACGCCTGTCGCCTTGCGATGGCATACTGAGTTCGGAAGAGGCGTCGCGAATGTCACGATCGCGCGTTGTTTTGTAACAATCCTCGCAGTTTTCAACGCCGTCAAGCGTCATCGACGCGTATGCGACCCTGGGTTTTCCCCTGTCACCGACCATGGCCGTAACTCGCACACCCAAGACTGCCCGCGCGGCTCGAGCGGAACGCGCGAATGCAAGGCCCACGGTGGAGGAGCCCGCCCAGGAGGCACGCGTGCACGGTGCGCTGCTGGAGGCGGTCATGTCGCACCAGCTGCCGCCCGGCGCACGGCTGATCGAGATGCCGTTGTGCGATGCGTTTGGCGTCAGCCGCTCGCTGTTGCGCCGCGTGCTTGTGCGCCTCGCCAATGAGCGGGTGGTCGAACTCAATCACAATCGCGGTGCCTCGGTTGCGCAGGCCACTCCCGAGGAGACGCGCCAGGTGTTCGAGGCGCGTCGCCTGATCGAGACCGCGTTGCTGCGGGAGTTGCCGACGCCGAACCGTCGCACGATCGATGAACTGCGCGCGCTTGTCGACCGCGAGGAGCAGGCCTACGTGACGCGTCAGTGGTCGGATCTGATCCGACTGTCGGGCGAGTTTCACCTGCAGCTTGCCGCGAGCTTCGGTAACGGCGAATTGACGACCGTGCTGCGCGGGCTGGTTGCCCGCACCTCGCTGATGATCGCGCTTTATGAGATGCCGGGCCGGGGCGTGTGCTCGTTTGACGAGCACCGGACGATTCTTGCCGCGCTATCCAGAGGCGATGTCACGGGTGCTGCTCGCCACATGGCTGAGCACCTCGAGCACTGCGAGATGAAACTGCGGCCGCGCATGCAGCCGCAGGAGATCGATTTTGCTCGACTGTTTGGCGCTGACCGGTCGCCCGCGCCGAGTGACGCAGCGCGCAAAAAACCGCTTGCTCGGCGACCGACGTCGGGACACACGCCTGCTTCCACGCGGGCCACGAAGACCAAAGGCCGCGTCGCAGGCAAGTAGACGGCGCTGCCCTGCGATGCCAGGGCAGCGATTCGGGCGGACGCCCTGCGGCGTCCGCCGACCCGGTCAGAACCGGTGTCTGATCCCCACCGCGGCAACGCTGCGCTTCTTGTCCGCGATGCCGGCGTCGAGCTTGTCACTCATGTAGACGACGTAGCCATCGGTACGGCGCGAAAAGTCGTAACGGTAGCCGAGCGAATAGGTGTCGCGCGTTTCGTCGGCCAGCAGGCTCGCCTTGTCCTCGGTCTTGGTGCTGACATAGGAGGCCAGCAGCGTGTGCTTGCCGAAGGGCATGGAGGCGCCGAGCTGCCAGCTGGTGTCGTTGTCCTTGCCGGCCGTCACCGTGGAGTCGATGCTCTGGTACTGCGCGAACAGCCGGACCACCTTCAGGTCGTAGGCACCGCCAATCAGCCAGGCTGACTGCTTCTGCCCGGCGCCGTTGATCTCGACGTCCTGGTAGACGCCCAGGGCCACCAGCGGTCCGCTGCGATAGGCGAGCTGGCCCGCGTAGGCACGGCCACGCTTCTTGAGCACCGGATCTTCCTGGTCGTTGCTGCCGCTGGCCGAGGAGACCAACGCCGAGGCCGTAAAGCCACTCATGTTCGGCGTGGCCAGCAGCACCGAATTGCTCCAGCCGCTGTCGTTGCGGATGTAGCTGGTGCGCCCGTCGCGGATGCCGAGGCCTGCGCCCAATGACGTCGAGTAGGTGTTCAGCAGCATCGGCGCGAAGCTGAACGAGTCACCGAACGGGTTGGTGGCATAGATGCTGGTTGCGTACAGCGTGCCGTGGCGACCCGCGGTCAACCGCCCATACGGCGACTCGACGCCGGCATAGGCTGCGCGCTTGAACAGGCCATCGGTGGTACCGAAGCGGCCCACTTCGCCGGTGTCCGGGCGAAGAAAGCCGCCGAGTTCGAAAATGGCGCGCACGCCCCCCCCGAGGTCCTCGGAGCCGCGCATGCCCCACCACGAGGTGGTCATGCCGTTCGAATCGACCGCGGTACGCGTGCCGCGCTCAGTCGCGGAAAAACCGTCGCCGCTGATACGGGACGATTGCAGGTTCACATCAACCAGCCCGTTCAGGACGATCGAGGACTGGGCCGATGCGGCGCCGGTGGAGAGTGCTGCCGCGACTGCAACGGCGATGGAACTGAACGCGAGCTTCATGAGTTACCTTTCTTGTTGAACGATTCAAGCGTACGCCGGACCCGGCGATGTCTGGCAAGACCAAGCTGTTGAAAGCGAGAGCAACATCCGTGCCGTTGCGATCACGCCACGCCAGCCGTTGGCTCGAACGGCAAGATGCACCGAAGCAGCGCGTGGAGTCGACGCGGTGCACCAGGCTGCGGCGTCAGGCTGACGTCCAACCTAGCCCGGTGCCTGTTGACCGCGCGTTGCCCAGCCGGTCATCCGCTGCTCGATCTTCGCGAACACGAGATACATGACCATCGCCATGATCGAAATAATGATCAGGCCGGCGAACACCAATGGCATGTTCAGCGATGACGACGCACTCATCATCAGGTAACCGATGCCCTGGTTGGAGGCGACGGTCTCCGACACCACGGTGCCGACGAAGGCCAGTGTGATGGCCACCTTGAGCGACGCGAAGAAGTAGGGCATCGAGCGCGGAAGGCCCACTTTCAGCAATACGTCCATCCGGCGCGCGCCAAGCGCGCGCAGCACGTCTTCAAGCTCCGGTTCGAGCGTGGCCAATCCGGTGGCCACGTTCACCAGAATCGGGAAGAACGACAGCAGGAACGCGGTCAGGATCGCAGGGATCGTGCCGATGCCGAACCACACCACCAGTACAGGCACCAGCGCGACCTTCGGAATCGAATTGAAGCCGACCAGCAGCGGATAGGCGGCCTTGTAGAGCAGCCGGTTGGAGCCCAGCAGGAAGCCCAGACCGAGTCCGACCACGACCGCGATCGCGAAACCCACCATCGTGGTCCAGAAGGTCTGAAATGCGTGGTCGCGGATTGGACCGACAAACTCCAGGAACGCCGCCAGGACGGCGCTCGGTGCCGGCAGGACAAACGCCGACACGCCGAACAGCCGCACCAGGCCTTCCCACAGCACCAGCACCGCCCCGGTGGCAATGGCCGCCGCGTAGCGTTCGACAAACGGGGTCTTCTTCGACATCGGCCAGCCCTAGGACTTTCGAATGGAGCCGATCTTCTCGCGCAGCTCATGCACGATGTCGGCGAATGCTTCGGTGTAGGTGACCTCGAGGTCGCGCGGGCGCGGCAGATCGATGTCCTTGCGCATCAGGATGCGGCCGGGGCGCTTGCTCATCACATAGACGGTATCGGCCAGGAACGCCGCCTCGCGCAGGTCATGCGTGACCAGCACCACGTTGAACGGGTTGGTGGCCCACAGGTCGCGCAGCACGCACCAGAGTTCCTCGCGCGTGAAGGCGTCGAGCGCGCCGAACGGCTCGTCGAGCATCAGCAGCTTGGGCTGATGCACCAGCGCCCGGCAGATCGAGGCGCGCTGCTGCATGCCGCCCGACAGCTGCCAGGGAAACTTGTCTTCATTGCCGGCCAGTCCCACGGTGGCGAGCAGCTCGCGTGCGCGCGTAACGTATTCGTCCTTCTTCTGCTTGAAGGTCGAGCGATACGGTTCAACGATCTCCAGCGGCAGCAGGATGTTGTCCAGCGTGGTGCGCCAGGGAAGCAGCGTGGCGTTCTGGAATGCCATGCCGACGATCTTCAGCGGTCCTGCGACCGGGCGGCCATCGACGACCACCGTGCCGCGGCTTGGTGGCCGCAGCCCGGTGGTCAGCTTCATGAAGGTCGACTTGCCGCAGCCCGACGGGCCGACGATGGCCGTGAACTCGTGCCGCTTCATGCGCAGCGTCAGGCTTTCGACCGCGAAGTCCTCGTCGTCGCCGTAGCGCAGCCAGACATCCTGGAAGTCGATGAAGGTCTCGGCAGCGGGTGCCGCCGTCGCGCCAGACGGCGGTGTCGCGGTCATTGCATCCATCACGCAACCCTGCGTAGCAGCCAGTGGGCGCGTCGCATCAGATCGTGCGCTCTGCCGCCGGCGGCATGAACAGCGGGTTGAACATCACCGTTGCATTGACCGGGTTCTTCAGGCCGAAGGCCTCGACGACCAGACGCGTGGTGTCGGCCAGACGGGTACGGTCAAGCGTGCCCAGGCCGTTCTTCTTCACTTCCGGGGTGGCGACGAAGTTGTCGAGGCACAGCTTCAGGCGGCGAAGTTCCAGCGCTTCGTTGATCAGGCCGTCACGCTTCTTGACGAAGCCGATCGCATCCTGGGGCTTGGCGACTGTTTCCTTGAGTGCGCGATTGAAGGCCCGGGTAAACCCGCGGACCGCCTCGGGACGCTTGGTGACCAGGTCGCTGGAGGCAAGCAGCGCGTTGCCATACAGATTGACGCCATAGTCCTTGTATTGCATGGCGATGATGTCTTCTTCCTTGGCGCCGCGGGCGATCAGCGACAGCAGTCCGGTGAAGTAGAAGCCGGTGACCGCATCCACATCGCCGCGCACCAGCATGGTCTCGCGCAGTGCGGGCTCCATGCTGGTCCACTGGATCTTCGACAGGTCGATGCCATTGGCGCGGGCAAAGATCGGGAATGACTTGCGTCCGGCGTCGAACACCGGGGCGCCGAGTTTTTTGCCCATCAGGTCAGCGGGCTTGCTGATGCCCTTGCCCTTGAGGGTGAAGACCGCGGCCGGCGATCTCTCGTAGACCACGTAGACGGCCGCTGGTCCGGCAATGCCCGGATTGTTCGCATAGAACTCGGTCAGCGAGCCGAAGTCGCCGAATCCCATGTCGTACCCGCCTGTGGCCACCCGCTGGATCGCCGCCGGCGAGCCAGCACCCGCGTCGATCGTGACATTGAGCTTCTCAGCCTTGAAGTACCCCTTTTCGAGCGCCATCAGAAACGGCGCTGATGGCCCTTCGAAGCGCCAGTCGAGTGTGAACTTGATCGCGGTTTCCTGCGCAAGTGCGAGCGAGGGTGCGGCGATGATGGCGGCACCGGCACTGGCGGATTTCAGCAGGTCACGGCGCGAAAACTGGCGGCGAAGCATCGGGGCGTCCTTTCGTTGAAACGGTCACAAGTCGAACTCTCACAGCTAGAAGCATGCCAGCAAGCGGGGCCGATTCGGGTGGTTTGGTGCGCTCACTTGGTGCGAAGTCGTTTTCGCGGCACAGAAGCGGTGCGGATCCGTTGCGTTTCGATGCCAGTGCGTGTTGCACGCACCGCGGATCCGTCACGGTGGGACCGCCTTGCGGCGACGGATCGGTCGGCGCGCTCGACGGCACCGTACGGCTAACATCGAGCGCTTGATGCGATCCCGCTCGGGCAGGTCGCCGAGTCCCTTCCAATGCAGCCGATACCGGTGAATGCCTTCGCAAGCCATCTGCTTGCTTGCGCCGTCACGATGCTGACGGTCGCTTGCGCGCAGTCGCAGTCGCCCGCCGCGGTCGCTGCGCGCTACGAGGGCGGGCTGGACTGGAAGGCCGAGACCGCAGTTCGTGGCGACTTCACCTGCCGCGGACAGGCTGAGCATGCGGTGTTGGGAATCGGCGGCGGACAGATCGTCGTGGCGATATTTGCCGAAGGCCTAGATCAGCGGCCGACGCTGCTGCGCTTTCCCGCCACGATGCGCGACCCGGCCACCAGCACGCTGACCGTCGAAAGCCTCGACATCGACCTCGATCGGCTCAGTATCGAGATCGGCGTGCGGCCCGACGGCCTGCGACCGTCGAAGACCTGCAAGGGGCTGAACCTAAGCGATGGCAAGGTTGATTCCGCCCACATCTACTGGAACCACGCGGCCGGACGATTTGCCGCCTGGTCGCTCTAAGAAATGCAGGGTTAACCATCGTCGGACCGCAGTACTCTGCGCGAGAGGTCAGAATCCTGCGCAATTCCGCGTTTCGACGTCAATCGACATACCTATCATCTCTAGGGTCCGTGACTTGGCGCGTCCTCTAAGCGGGTAAAGTGACGATGCGTCATCCTGACGGCACTTCGCCGTGACAGCCTGCCTAGGGTTTGGCGGCGATTTCCAAGCGAGCAGAAGAAAGATGGATCGAAAGAAGTCTTGCGGCATCCGCGCACTGCTGGTTTTTTCCGCGGTCACGCTGTGTGCAGGCGGAGGCGTAGCGATCGCCCAGACCACTGCTGCCGAACCAACGGAGTTGCGCCTCAGCGGCTTTGGCACAGTCGGGGTTTCCCATGTCGATGCCCCTGACGGCTGGGCCTATAAGCGCGACACCACCCAGGTCAGCAACAGCAGCAGGACGCGCGCAGATCTCGATACCCGGCTCGGCGTTCAGCTGAACTACGCGCCGACGCAACAGTTCGAATTGGTCACGCAGGTCGTCGCCACGCGGCGTACCGCGGCCGCACCGAGTAGCGACGCAGTCGAGTGGGCATTTGCCGCATGGCGGCCCGATGCGGACTGGACCGTGCGGGCTGGCCGGGTGAATTCGGACATCTTCCTGCTCTCGGACTATCGAAATGTCGGCTTTGCCTATCCGTTCGTCCGGCCGCCGGTCGACTTCTATGCCCTATTGCCAACGTCGCTCGATGGCGCTGACATCGCCCGCAATTGGAACGTCGGAGGTGCGCAGTGGCGGGCCAAGGTCTTCGCCGGGCGAGCGATCACCTTTGCTGATGCCGCCTCTCGCGTTGAACTGGAACCGGCCATTGGCATCACGCTGTCGCGCGAGGCTGATGGGCTGCTGATCCGGGCCAGCGCCGTCCGTACGCGGGTCGGCAACGAAATCGCGACAGCACAGCCCTTGCTGGATGCGCTGGCGCAAATCAGCGCCTTGCCTGTGCCCGAGGTGGCCGCACAGGCCGCCGACCTGCGTCGCCGAACGGGCGTTCTGGGGGTCGACCTGACCTATCTGTCGCTCGGGTCGAGATATGAAGGCGGACCCTGGCTCGCCAGTGCGGAGTACGTGCGCGTTTCCGGACATCCGTCCGTGACCTACGCCGCGGGATACGCGAGCCTTGGCCGGCGTTTTGGCCCGCTGACCACATTCGCAACAGTCAGCCGCGTGCAGTCGACCAATCCCGTGCTGGTGACGCCGGCCTGGGGCATGGCGATTGCGCCGGTCATGGGTCCGGCGGTCGCGCAGCAGGCGCAGTTCGTCGCGGATGCGGCCACTGCAAGTCTCAACAGCACACGCCGAGCGCAGCGCACATGGTCGGTGGGCGCGCGGTACGACATCGATTCGCGCTGGGCGCTGAAGTTCCAGTGGGACCAGATTCATGTCAATGCGAACGGCGTTGCGCTCTGGGGAGGCGCCAGGGGTCTTGAACCGGCGGATGCCCGTGTCGCCACCTTTGTCGTGGACTTCGTCTTCTGAGGCCCGCGATGAAACGCCTGCTACGTATCCTGGCTTTCGCCTCGCTGGCGACCTTCTCGCCGCTGGTTTGGGCGGATTTCTTCATCATTGTTCACGCAAGCAATCCGCAGCGCACGATGACGCAGCGGGAAGTTGTCGATCTGTTCATGGGACGAAGCCGCGCTTTCGTTGGCGGCGAGTTTGCGATCGCCTTCGATCTGCCACGTGATAGTCCGGCCCGTGCGGCTTTTTATCGGGCGTTGACCGGGATGACTGCCGCGCAGGTGACCAGCTACTGGTCTCGGCTGATGTTCTCCGGGCAGAGCATGCCGCCGCAGCCGCTGCCTGATGAGGCAACAATGATCGAGATCGTGAAGCGCAACCCGAATGCGATCGGCTGGGTGACGCGGGAGCCCACCGACAAGCAGGTGCGGACAGTGCTCATTCTCAAGGAGTAGGCGTCGCGATGGCCGTTGCAGCGCCCCCGACGGCGGCGCAGCGAAGCCTGCGGTTGCGACTGCTGCGAGGCGTCGTGATCGGCGCCTTGCTGTTTTCCGCAGCAGCGGGCGCATTCGCGTACTGGCTCGGGCATCAGCGCGCGATTCGGAACAGCGGCGCCGTGCTGGACGGGCTGATCGCTTCGATCGAAAAGACCGCGGCGGCCGGTGCGTTTGCCGGCGATTCGGTGCTGTCGCGCGAGATCGCTGCCGGACTGGCGAGTAACGACCTGGTGGCCGCCGCCGAGGTTCGTGCTGTCGATGGGACGGTTCTTGGCGGCGAAATGCGCATCGCGCAGGCGGCAGGCGAGCCCCGTTTGGCAATCGAGCGGAAGCTCGCGTCTCCGTTCGACGCGTCCGAGGTGGTGGGCACCCTGATCGTCAAGGCGAATCAGCGTCGAATCGAGGCTGATGCGCTCAGGGAGGCATTGACGCTCTCGGCGCTGATGATCGGACAGGTGCTGCTGGTTGCAATGCTGTTGTATGCGGTGGTCGAGCGGCTGGTATCGCAACCGATCGCCGCGCTGGCGCGTCAGCTGAATGCGGTCGTTCCGGGCACCCGTGAACGGCTCGCAGCGCCGCGTGGTCACACTCACGACGAGATCGGCGGCCTGGTCGCAGGGGCCAACGCGCTGTTGCGTGCATCCGAGGATGCGCTTGACCGGGAGCGGACCGCGCGCGCGGAGATCGAGCAGACCGTTCAGCAGCGAACCGCCGAGTTGCGGATTGCCAAGGAAGCCGCGGAGGCTGCGAGCCAGGCAAAGAGTGAGTTCCTGGCAACCATGAGCCACGAGATCCGCACGCCGATGAACGGCGTGCTCGGCATGACCGAGCTCTTGCTCGACAGCGCCCTGCCGCCACAGCAACGCATGTGGGCCGAAGGAGTGCAGACGTCGGGCCGATACCTGCTTGGCGTGATCAACGACATTCTCGACTTTTCAAAGATCGAGTCGGGTCAGATGGAGCTTGATGTTGTCGAGTTCGATCTGGCCGATGTGGTTGAAGATGCCGTGGCGATGTTTGCCCAGCCCGCCGAGAGCAAGGGACTGGAGCTGGCGACGCGTTTCGATCCTGTCGGAGCACCCTTGCAGGTCGTAGGCGATCCCTTCCGGCTGCGCCAGGTGATCGCGAATCTGCTCGGTAACGCAGTCAAGTTCACCGAGCAGGGCGAGGTGGTCGTCAGCGTGACATCAGCGCCGGATGCAGCGAACGGTGTACGGGTCGTCATCGACGTTCGCGACACCGGAATCGGCATCGCGCCCGCGCATCACGGGAAAATCTTTGAGCACTTCGCGCAGGCTGACGGCAGCACCACGCGGCGCTTCGGTGGCACCGGGCTCGGTCTGGCGATCTGCCGCCGTCTGCTCGACCTGATGGGCGGCATGATCAGTGTTGAAAGTCAGCTTGGGCAGGGTGCGACGTTCAGGGTTCAGCTGACGTTACCCCTGGCGTCGCGCGAGTTGACACCGAGCGCACTCGACGGACTGTCGGGCATCCGGGTGCTGGTCGTTGACGACAATGAAACCAACCGTGACATCCTTCGGCATCAGCTCGGGGGCTGGGGAATGCAGGTCGACTGTGCGGTCAGCGGCGCAGAGGCCCTTGACCGTCTGTCGCGTGCTGCCAGCGAAGGCCGTGCATTCAAGCTTGCAGTGCTCGATATGCACATGCCTCAGATGGACGGACTGCAACTGGCGCAGCGGATCCAGGCGCATCCCGAGCATGCTGCGACCCGTCTGATGATGCTCAGCTCCACCTACGGCGTTGCCGATGCACAGGCTCGCAGTCGTGTCGGCATCCGACGCTGCGTGACCAAGCCGATCCGGCGCGCCGACCTGCTTCGTGTTGTCCGCTCGGTGCTGGAGGATGGGCCGCAGGATCCGCCAGCGCCGGCGCTGGTCCCGGTTGATGCACGGCTCGCCGGTAAGGTGCTGCTGGTCGAAGACAACCCGATCAACCAGAGCGTGGGCAAGGCCATGCTCGAAAAGATCGGTCTGACGGTCGATGTTGCAGCCGATGGCCGCGAGGGTGTCGATCGGATTCGTGCTGGCCGATACGATCTCGTATTGATGGACTGCCAGATGCCCGTCATGGATGGCTACGAAGCCACCGCCTCGATTCGGGCCTCTGAAGACGCCGACACGGCCCGGATGCCGGTCATTGCATTAACCGCCAATGCGATCGAGGGCTACGAGCAGAAGTGTCGCGCTGCCGGCATGGATGCCTTCCTCGGTAAGCCTTACACCTTGGCGGAACTGCATTCGCTGCTGATGCGCTGGTTGCCCGCCGCCTCCATGGACGCCACCGCAGCCGCCGCGGCGGGTGGCGAGCGCGCCATGATGCCGGTCTCGGTCCGGCTGAACGAGCAGACGCTGGACGCTCTGCGTGATCTGGACCCGGAAGGCGGCACCGGCCTGATGCGCAGCGTGCTGGCGACCTACATCGAGGACTCGACCCGGCAGATGGCGCGGATCGATGCAGCGCTGGCGTCGGCCGACTCGGCCGAGATCGCACGGTCTGCGCACGTGTTGAAGTCGAGCAGCGCGAACGTTGGCGCGGACAGCCTGTCGGTGTTCTTCCAGGAGCTCGAGCAGATGGCGAGGCAGGCTCGCATCAGTGAGGCTCGCAAGCTTCAGGAACGGCTCAGGCATCTGCACGCGCAGGCGCTCCTGCGGATGCAGAGCCTACTGGCGGAGACATAGATGGCCTCGCGCATTCTGGTCATCGATGATGACGCCTCCACACTGCTGCTGATCCGGGCGGCGCTGGTCAAGGCGGGCTTTGACGTCGTTACCGCAGCCGACGGGCAGCGCGGCATCGCCGCCTTCCGCGAGCAGCCTTGCGACATGGTGATGCTCGATGTCGAGATGCCGGGCATGAGTGGTTTCGACGTCTGCGAGCGCCTGCGTGCCGACGCTGGCGACGAGTTGCCGATCGTCATGGTTACGGGCATGGACGACATCGCGTCGATCGAGCGCTCTTATGAAGTGGGTGCCACCGACTTCATTGCGAAGCCGATCCACTGGGCACTGATCGGCCACCGCGTCCGCTACCTGCTGCGCGGACGGCAGGCATTCCTCGATCTTCGCAGCGCGAATGCCCGCAACGAGGCGATCCTGCGCGCCATTCCGGATCTGCTGTTCGAGATGGATCTCGACGGCCGCTTCATCGACTGTCACTCGCCGCGCACCGAGGTGCTCGGCAGATCGCGCCTGCAGCTGATCGGGAATAGCGTGCTTGAGGTTCTTCCGCCCGAGGCCGCTGCGGTGTGGATCGACGCGTTGCGATGTGCGAACCGCGACGGGGTCTCGGCCGGCCAGCATTTCGAGCTGGTTCTGCCGGATGGCCGGTGCTGGTTCGAGCTGTCCATGTCGCGACGGGCCGGTGGCGATGTCCTGGCACCGCGTTTCATCGTGCTGTCGCGCGACATCACCGAGCGGAAGGATGCCGAACGTCGAATCGCGCGGCTCGCCTATTTCGACGCATTGACGGACTTGCCCAACCGGCAGTCGTTTCTCGATCGGGTTGACCTAGAGATCAAGCGCTGTTCGAACGGCGACCGGCGACTGGGCGTGCTCTTCATGGATCTGGACGGCTTCAAGTCGATCAACGACACCATGGGACACGGCGCCGGAGACCAGATCCTGCGCTGGGCGGCGGACCGGCTGCGTCAGGCGTTGCGACCGGGCGACGTGGTGTCCTGCGTCCCGCCGAATGGTGACGTCGAGCTCGCCCGTCTGGGAGGCGATGAGTTCACTGCGCTGATCGTCGATATTGCACGGCCTGAAGACGCGCTGGCCGTCGCCAACCGCGTGCTTCAGCTGATGCGCCAGCCGTTTAACCTCAATGGTCGTCCGGTCATGCTGACCGCGAGCATCGGCATCGCCGTGTATCCGGAGGACGGCCTCGATGGTGTGACGCTGCTCAAGCATGCGGACACCGCGATGTACCACGCCAAGGATCTTGGCCGCGACAACAGCCAGTATTACCGCAACGTGCTGACCGAAAACGCCGTCAGGCGCCTGGAACTCGAGGGCAGCCTGCGCCAGGCACTGCAGCGCGACGAATTCACGCTGGTCTACCAGCCGCAACTGGATGCGTCGACCGGGCTGATGGTGGCCGCCGAGGCGCTTATCCGCTGGGCACATCCGACCCGCGGCGAGATCTCACCGCTGGAGTTCATTCCCGTGGCGGAGGAAAACGGGCTGATCGTGCCGATCGGCCAGTGGGTGATCCGGACCGCGTGTGTCGAGGCGGCACGCTGGCAGGCCCGGGGTCTTGACCTGCGCGTTGCGGTCAATTTGTCGCCGTTGCAGTTCAAGGACCCTGAATTGCTGGCATGGGTCCGCTCCGTTCTTGCGGAGTCCGGTCTGGCAGCGCAGCGGCTTGAATTCGAGATCACCGAGGGCGCACTGATGGCTGAATCCAGCCAGACGCTGGCAACGCTGAATGCGTTGCGCGACATGGGCGTCAGCGTGTCGCTTGATGACTTTGGTACCGGGTACTCGTCGATGAGTTACCTGAAGCGTCTGCCGCTTTCCAGCCTGAAGATCGATCGCAGCTTCGTCGAGGGTCTGCCGCACCAGGACGAGAGCGTCGCGATCGTGCGCGCCATCCTGTCGCTGGCCAGAAGCCTCGGATTCAACGTCACCGCCGAAGGGGTCGAGACAATTGAGCAGGCAAACATCCTCAAGCACATGTCCTGCGACATGGTGCAGGGCTTCCTGTTCAGCCGGCCGGTGACGCCGGGCGAGATTCCCGGTCTGGTGGGGCGGCCGCTGTCGGTGGCCGAACCGCGGCTGGCGGCAGCACGTCGGCTGGCCGCTGCGCAGTGACGCAGCGGCGCGCGATCAGCGTTGAGTGCAAAGAAAAAGGGCCTGGACCATCAGGTCCAAGCCCTTGATTTGCTGCATGTAATTGGCGCGCCCGGCAGGATTCGAACCCACGACCCCTTGGTTCGTAGCCAAGTACTCTATCCAACT
>CAZTUT010000063.1:0-16347 GCA_964616395.1 uncultured Burkholderiaceae bacterium | reverse complement strand
CGACATGGGCCCCGGCCCGGGCGAGCGCGGCGGCAGCATCGTTGCCAACGGCTCGCCGGCGCAGGTGATGCGCGGCGCCACGCTGACCGGCGAGTACCTGTCGGGCCGCCGTCAGGTCGAGGTGCAGGCGCTCACCGCCGAGGGCTACGCCACCCGCAACGTGCGCCCCAACACGCCGCGCCTGCTGCTGGAAGGCGCGCGCGAGCACAACCTGAAGAACATCTCGGTCGAGGTGCCGCTGAATCACCTGGTGGTGATCACCGGCGTCAGCGGCTCCGGCAAGAGCACGCTGGTGCAGGACGTGCTGTACCCGGCGCTGTGCAAGGCCAAGGGCAAGAGCACCGAGACGCCGGGCGCGCACGACCGGCTGCTCGGCCATGACTGGCTGGCTGATGTGGCAATGGTCGACCAGAGCCCGATCGGCAAGACCACGCGCTCCAACCCGGCCAGTTACGTCGGCGCCTGGGATGCGATCCGCGCGCTGTTCGCCCGCGCCCGGCTGGCGGTGGAACGCAACTACGGCCCCGGCATGTTCAGCTTCAATGCGGGCGACGGCCGCTGCCCGGCCTGCGGCGGCAACGGCTTCGAGCATGTCGAGATGCAGTTCCTCTCCGACGTCTACCTGCGCTGCCCGGACTGCGACGGCAAGCGCTTCCGGCCCGAGGTGCTGGAGGTGGCGATCGAGCGCGGCAGCCGCCACCTGAGCGTGGCCGACGCGCTCGACCTGACGGTGGCCGAGGCACTGGCCTTTTTCGCCGGCGAGCGCGAGGTGGTGCGCGCGCTGCAGCCGCTGTCCGACGTGGGCCTCGAATACGTGAAGCTCGGGCAGCCGGTGCCCACGCTGTCGGGCGGCGAAGCGCAGCGGCTGAAGATCGCCGGCTTCCTCGCCGAAGCGGCGCGCAGCGGCATCACCGAACAGGTCAACGGCAAGCTGGCGCGCAAGGGCGCGCTGCTGCTGTTCGACGAGCCCACCACCGGCCTGCACTTCGACGACGTGGCCAAGCTGATGCGCGCGCTGCGCAAGCTGCTGGCGGCCGGCCACTCGCTGGTCGTGATCGAGCACAACCTCGACGTCATCCGCGCCGCCGACTGGATCATCGACCTCGGCCCCGAAGGCGGCGACGCCGGCGGCCAGATCGTCGTGGCCGCCACGCCGCGCGACCTGCGCGCCCACCCGACCTCGCACACCGGCCGCGCGCTGCGCGAGTACGAAGCGCAGCTCGAAAAATCGGGGTCAGGTACACATTTCCAGGAAGGCGCGGCGGGCGTTGCCGAGCCGGCGGGCGCCTACCTGGCGACCAAGCGCAGCCGCACGCCAATCTCGGATGCGATCGAGATCCGCCATGCGCGCGAGCACAACCTGAAGGGCATCGACGTCGACATCCCGCGCGACACCTTCACGGTGATCACCGGCGTATCGGGCAGCGGTAAGTCCACGCTCGCGTTCGACATCCTGTTCAACGAAGGCCAGCGCCGCTACCTGGAGTCGCTCAACGCCTACGCGCGCTCGATCGTGCAGCCGGCCGGCAAGCCCGATGTGGATGCGATCTACGGCATTCCACCCACGGTGGCGATCGAGCAGCGCACCTCGCGCGGCGGCCGCAAGTCGACCGTGGCGACGATGACCGAGGTCTATCACTTCCTGCGCCTGCTCTACATGAAGCTCGGCATCCAGCACTGCCCCGATTGCGCGGTGCCGGTGCAGCCGCAAAGCTACGAGGCGATCGCCGCCACGCTGCAGCGCGACCTGCGCGGCCAGCACATCGGCCTGCTGGCGCCGCTGATCGTCAACCGAAAGGGGCTGTACACCGACCTGGCCAAGTGGGCCGCGGGCAAGGGCTTCACCCATCTGCGCGTCGATGGCGAGTTCGTGCCCACCGCGCGCTGGCCGCGGCTGGACCGCTTTCGCGAGCACACGATCGAGCTGCCGGTCGGCGACCTGGTGGTCGATCCGGCCGGCGAGCCGGCGCTGCGCGCGCTGCTCACGCGCGCGCTCGAGTTCGGCCACGGCGTGGTCAACGTATTGTGGCCGCTCGAACGGCTGCGCGAGCAGATCGACACCGGACGCAGCGCCGCGCTGGAACATCTCGCGTTCTCCACCAAGCGCGCCTGCCCGCAGTGCAGCCGCTCGTTTCCGGAGCCCGACCCGCGCCAGTTTTCTTACAACAGCACGCATGGCTGGTGCCCGGACTGCTTCGGTACCGGGCTCACGCTGCCCGGCTTCGATGCCGAGCAGAGCGGCGAGGAGACCGCGTGGAACGCGTGGTTCGAAGGCGAGGCCACGCCCTGCGCGAGCTGCCACGGCGCGCGCCTGAACCCGACCGCACTGGCGGTCAAGTGGCAGGGCCGCTCGATCGCCGAGTTGGCCGCCGGCTCGGTCGGCAGCGCGCGAGCGCTGTTCGATGCGCTGCGGCTCGAAGGCCGCGACGCGCAGATCGCGCACGACGTGCTGGCGGAGATCCGCTCGCGGCTGGCGTTTCTCGAAGAGGTGGGGCTGGGCTACCTGGCGCTGGATCGCGCGGCGCCCACGCTGTCGGGCGGCGAGGCGCAGCGCATCCGGCTGGCTGCGCAGCTCGGTTCCAACCTGCAGGGTGTGTGTTACGTGCTCGACGAGCCGACCATTGGCCTGCACCCGCGCGACAACCGCATCCTGCTCGATGCGCTCGCCAAGCTCGAAGGCAAGGGCAATACGCTGGTGGTGGTCGAGCACGACGAGGACACGATCCGACGCGCGCAGCACCTGATCGACATCGGCCCCGGCGCCGGCGTGCGCGGCGGCCGCGTGGTCGCGCAAGGCACGGTGGCCGACGTGATTGCCGCGCCCGACTCGGTCACCGGCCGCTACCTGAAGGCACCGCTCGTGCATCCGGCCACACCGCGGCGCGCGGTGGCCGCCGACACGCCGCGGCTGCGGCTGCGCGGCGCCACGCTGCACAACCTGCGCGCTGCCAGCGCCGATATTCCACTCGGCCGGCTCACCGTGGTCACCGGCGTGTCGGGCAGCGGCAAGTCCACCCTGGCGCGCGACGTGCTGCTGGCGAACCTGCAGCGCGCGCTCGCGCAGCGCGACCGCCGCATTGGCTTCGACGGCACCTGGCACGGCTGCACGGCGATCGAGGGCTGGGAGCAGGTCGACCGCGTGCTCGAAGTCGATCAGACGCCGATCGGCAAGACGCCGCGCTCCTGCCCCGCCACCTATGTCGGCTTCTGGGACACGATCCGCAAGCTGTTCGCCGACACCCAGGAGGCGCGGATGCGCGGCTACGGCGCGGCGCGATTCTCGTTCAACACCGGCGAAGGACGCTGCCACGGCTGCGAAGGTCAGGGCATGCGCACCATCGAGATGAACTTCCTGCCCGACGTGAAGGTGCTGTGCGATGCCTGCCGCGGCGCGCGCTTCAACCGCGAGACGCTCGGCGTGCACCTGCGCGGCAAGAGCGCTGGCGAGGTGCTGGCGATGGAGATCGATGACGCCGTCCGCTTTTTCGAAAACAGCCCGTCGATCGCGCGGCCGCTGCAGCTGATGCAGGACGTCGGCCTCGGCTACCTGACGCTCGGCCAGCCCTCGCCCACGCTGTCGGGCGGCGAAGCGCAGCGGATCAAGCTCGTGACCGAACTGGTCAAGGTGCGGATGGACGAGGGGCTGACGCGCACCGGCCGCGCCTACCGCGCGCCGCACACGCTGTACGTGCTCGACGAGCCGACGGTCGGGCTGTCGATGGCCGACGTGGAAAAGCTCATCGCCGTGCTGCACCGGCTGGTCGACGCCGGCAACACGGTGGTCGTGATCGAGCACAACCTCGACGTGATCGCCGAGGCGGACTGGGTGGTCGACCTCGGCCCCGAGGGCGGCGATGGCGGCGGACAGGTCGTGCATCAAGGATCGCCGCAACGTCTGGCGCAGCATGACGGCCACACGTCGGCTGCGCTGCGTGCTTTCACGCGCGAAACGGCAGAGTCACGATAATTGCTCGATTGCCGCCAGTTGCGGCCTCACCAACGACATGCTCTCGATCCGACAACTCGCTCACGGCGCGCTGATGGCCTGGCTGGTCGCCATCGCCGCCTCCGTACTGCCCGCCGCCGCACAGGACGTGTATCGCTGCCAGGAAAACGGTCGCACCGTGTTCTCGGACAAGCCCTGCCGGGACGGTCGCGCCGCGGCCGCCGCCGCGCCCGCCCCAGCCGCCGTGCCGCCACCGGCCGCAGCGGCCGCCCCCGCCAGGGCGGCTGCAACCGCGCCGGCTGCACCCGGACTTGGCTACGCGACGCGCGAGCAGTCCTGCGCTGATGGCAGCCAGAAGGCGTGCGACGAGCTCGCCTGCATCCGCAACGATATGGACGCCTGCAAGCGCATCGGCGGCCTGCGCGGCAGTTTCTGGTTCGAGGAGTCGCGCCGCCGCGAAACACTTCGTGCCACCAGCGCCGATGGCAAGCCAACACTGCGACGCGTGACGCTCCACAAAATACGCTGCACCGGCGCCCGCAAGGATCGCAGCGCCGAGGTCACGCCACAGGGCGACGGCTATGTGCTCGGCACCGGCAGGACCGTGTATCCGAGCATCGATGCTGCCGCTGCTGCTCTTTGCCGCGGCTAGGCGCGCATCCCTGCCGCAGGCACCTGTCGTGTTCCACACGGCGGCCCGGGCAAACACCGCATTGGCCGCCGTGGCGGCGCCACGTACGATCGATGGATGTTCAAACTGTCGAAAGACCTGCGGCTCGATGCCGAGGCGCTCTTCTCGCAGGCCGTCTACGGTCACGGCTATCTTCACTACGGCTACTGGCCCGACGGCAGCGCACCGGACGTATCGCTGCAAGCATTGGGGCAGGCGCAGCAGGCGTACTTCGACAAGCTGATCGAGACACTTCCTGCCGAAACGCAATCGATCCTCGACGTCGGCAGCGGCACGGGCAGTAACGCGCTGGGTCTGACGCGACGCGGATTTCGTGTCGATTGCGTCTGTCCGTCGGCCAAACTCAACGAAATGGCGCGCCGGAAGCTGCCGGCCGAGTCGCGAATATTCGAGTGCCGGTTCGAGGACTGCGATGCGGCCGGGCCCTACGACCTCGTGATGTTTTGCGAGAGCTTTCACTACATCGATGCGGAGCGTGCGCTGGCGCAGGCCGCGCGTCTGGCGAGCCGCCATGTCCTTCTGTTCGACTACTTCCCACGAGTCGATGGCGGCGGTCGCGCCAAGGTGTCGCATCAACGCTTCATGCAAATGGTTCGGGCGCAACAGGCGTTCACGCCGGTCAGCGACATCGATGTCACCGCCAAGATCGCGCCAACCTTCGAGGTCCTCGACACGATCAAGAACGAGCAGGTGCGCCCGTTCGCCGCGCGCCTGGCGCAAGACCTCCGCCAGCAGCACCCGCTGCTATCGACCCTGCTGACCTGGCCACTGCGCCGGGCACTGTCGCGCCTGCAGCGGCCCAGCAATCGCCGAACCACCTTTCCCGCCGCATTCGAGTATCGACTGCTGCTGCTGGCCCGCAACTGACCGGCGGCGCCACGCGCCAACACCAGCGAGCTCTGAGATCGCCCGCAGGCGATACAGCGGTTGCCGGTCCCTCCGTTGCGATTCCGACGCCGTTGACAACCATCAAGTGCCACGCGGGGCGCCTCTGCTCTGATGCGAGTCGGAAGGCGACGCGACGGCGTCCCGGCGCGGCATCGCAGGAGACAGCATGGCGTTTGATGCAATCATCATTGGCTCGGGGATCGGCGGTCTGGCCGCAGGTGCCGCGCTCGCGCACATCGGCAAGCGCGTGCTGCTGCTGGAGCGTCACCATCGCGTGGGCGGACTGACCCAGACCTTCGAGCGCAATGGCTTCACGTTCAATACCGGCCTGCACTACCTCGGCGGCTTCGAGCAAGGCGGCCTGAACCACCGGCTGTTCGATCGGCTGAGCGGCGGACGGATCGAGATGGCGCCGATCAGCGGCGCCTACGACCGACTGCGCTTTCCGCAGTTCAGCCTGGCGCTATCGCCGCCGGCTGAGGAACTGCAACAAACGCTGCTGGCCGCCTTTCCGCACGAGGCAAACGGCCTGCGCACCTACTTCGACGCGCTGGCCAAGGCCAACGAGGCGATGGCCGTGCTGCTGGCCACGCACTCGGCGCCCGGTTTCCTGGCGACGCCGCTGGGCTGGCTGAAGCGCGACGCGATCCGCACGTGGGTCGGCCGCACCACCTGGGACGTGGTGTGCGAATGCGTGCAGGACCCGAAATTGCGCGCGGTGCTGTGCGCGCAGTGGGGCGACTATGGCAGCCGCCCGCTCGACAGCGCGTTCGCGATGCACGCGATGGTCGCCACCCACTACCTGGACGGCGCCTGGTATCCGGTCGGCGGACCGGGCAGCTTCGCGCGCGAGTTCGGCTGGGCCATCACGCAGGCGGGCGGCGAGATCCGCACCGGTGCCGAGGTACAGGCGATCCTGTGCGACGGGCAGACCGTGCGCGGCGTGCAGCTGGCCGGCGGCGAGCGCATCCACGCGCGCTGCGTGATCAGCGACATCGGCATCCACAACACGCTGCGGCTGCTGCCGTCCGACGAGGTCGACTATCAGTGGGCGGCCGACGCGCTGGCCCTGCAACCGTCGCCTGGTTACGTGGGGCTGTACCTGGGCTTCGAAGGCAACATCACCGCGCATGGCGCCGACACCGCCAACCAGTGGATCTACGACAGCTGGGACATCAACGCGCTGTGGACCGATCCGGCCACGCAGCCGCGCGCGCCCGGACTGTTCGTGTCGTTCCCGTCGCTGCGCGATCCGGCGCACGCGCCGGGACCGCGGCTTCGCCACACCGCCGAAGTGATCGCGCTGGTCGACTGGAGCGCGTTCTCGCGCTGGGACCGCTCCGATGATGAGGCGGGCATGGCGCCGGGCAACGCGGCGCGCAGCGACAGCTATGTGCAATTCAAGTCGATGCTGCATGCGCAGCTGCTGGCGCAGTTCGCCGAGCACTTTCCCGACCTGGCGCCGATGATCGTGACCAGCGAATGCTCAACGCCGATCTCGCTGGCGACCTTTACCGGCGCCGAGCACGGCGCAATGTACGGACTGCAGACAACGCCCGAGCGCTTTCTGGGCGCCGCGCTGCGTCCGCGCACGCCGATCGGCGGCCTGTTCCTCGGTGGCCAGGACGCCTGCACGCCGGGCATCACCGGCGCATTCTTCGGTGGCCTGATGGCGGCGGCCAACGCCGAGCCGCGACTGTTCTCGCTGCTGCGCTGAGGCTGTGTGTCGCCGTGCCGCTTACGCGCGGTCAGTTGGCCGGCTCGATCCGCAGCAGCGCGCCGTTGGGCAGATCGGTCAGCAGGTACAGCAACCCGTCCGGGCCGGCGCGCACATCGCGTACCCGGCCCACGTGCCCGCGAAGCAACACTTCGTCCTCGACCGCGCGTTCGCCATCGAGCCGAACCCGGATCAGGCTCTGGCCGCGCAGCGCGCCGATGAACAGATCGCCGCGCCAGCGCGGGAAGCGGTCGCCGGCATAGAACGCCAGCCCGCTGAGCGCCGGCGACGGCGTCCAGTGCCGGACCGGCTGTTCCATGCCTTCCCTGGCGGTGCCTTCGCCGATGCGCGTCCCGGTCACGTAGTTGGCGCCGTAGGTGATCACCGGCCAGCCATAGTTGGCGCCGGCACGGATCAGGTTCAGTTCGTCGCCGCCCTGCGGGCCATGCTCGACCGCCCACAGCGCGCCAGTGCGCGGATGCAGCGCTGCGCCCTGCACGTTGCGGTGGCCCAGCGAGAAGACCTCGGGCTGCACGCCTGTCTTCGCGGCGAACGGGTTGCCGGGCGCCGGCTTGCCCTCGTCGGTCAGGCGCAGGATCTTGCCGGCGTGATCATCGGGGCGCTGGGCGCGCGCCATCTCGCCGCGATCGCCCAGCGTCAGATACAGCAGGCCGCCGGTGTCGAACACCAGCCGCGCGCCGAAGTGCAGCCCGGAGTTCGACTTGGGCGCCATGCGGAACAGCACCTGCACGTCCTGCATCCGATAAGCGCCGGGCGTGCCTTCGAGGCGGCCGCGCGCCAGCTCGGTGCCGTTCGCCCCGCTGGCATCGCGCTGCGCGTAGACCCAGTAGACCCAGCGGTTGTCGGCAAAGCGCGGATGTGCGATCACATCAAGCAGGCCGCCCTGACTCTGCGCGTCAACGCGCGGCAGGCCCGCCACCGCTACCGGGTCGAGCTTGCCATCGGCGCCAATCACGCGCAGCCGGCCCGGTCTCTCGGTGACCAGCATCCGGCCATCGGGCAGGAATGCAAGCCCCCACGGATGCTCGAGGCCCTCGACCACGCTGACCAGCCGCACCGCATGCTCGCGCGTGGCGATCGCGCCGGCCTGCTGCGACTGCGCCAGTGCGGGCGCAAGCGCGGTAGCCAGCGTCGCCAGCACAACGGCCGCATCCTTGACCCAGCGATGCGCCTTCATGCGTCTGCTCCCGGTCCGCGCGCTGCCTTCGCCAGGAACGCGCGATAGTCGGCGACGAATTCGTCGCGGCACTCGAAGTGCGGCATTGCGCCGCTTTGCATCGGCTGGAAGTGCCAGTTGGCGCGCGCCTGGGCCCAGCCAGCATCGCTGAAGTTACGGAAGTCGCCGCGGGTGGCATGCGGCACCCAGACCGGCAGCGTCAGTTGCTCGTACACGTTGCGAATATCCCGACTGAACAGATGAGCGGAGAGGAACGCCAGCGGCGCGTGCTGCGCACCGGGCTGGCGGGCGGTCAGATGGTCGTATGCCGCCATGCCTTCGTCGATCCGCGCTGACCCGTAGGTGCGGCGCAGGAAGTAGCGGATGGTGCCCGGCCGCGTCAGCAGGTCGAACAAGCCGCGGCTCCACAGCGGCACGCTGACCAGCGCATGCATGCCGGGTACGCGGCGCGAGGTCTCGGCTGGACCGTCGAACCGTGGTGCGGACCCGGAAAAGCCGGTAGGCGTCACCAGCGCAAGACTGCGGAACCGCTGCGGCGACTCGGCCGCGACCCGCGCCAGGAACTCGGAACCGAGCGACACCGCGAGCGCATCGATCGGCGCATCGACGCCGTCGTCGGCCATCACGTCGAGCATGTCGCGCAGCGCATCGCAGTACAGGCGGATCGTGTAGTCGCGGCGGCTGCGGTCGGAAAAGCCGAAGCCGGGCAGGTCGGGCACATAGATGCGGCGCTCGGCGGCGAATGCGTCGAACACTGGCTTGACCTCGTAGGCGGAGGCAGCAGCGTTGACGCTGTGGACGAGCAGCATCGGCGGGGCGCCGACAGGCCCGCCGACGTAGTAGCCGAGGCGGCCGGCGCGACGGTTGCAGAAACGCAGCTCGCCGGCGAGCGCAGGCGGCAGCTCGGGCGCAGTCGAGGACATTGCAGACTCCCGCGGAAAATCGCTGCGCGCGCCCGGATGGCGCACGTCCAACAGCGCGATGCTAAGCCGTGCGGCCTTCTTCGACCGCGTGGCAGGCGACCCGGCTCTCGCCAGCTGCATGGCGCACCACGCGAATCACCGGCGCCTCGCTCTTGCAGCGCGCGTTGGCCAGCGGGCAGCGCGGGTGGAACGTGCAGCCCGACGGCGGGTTCAGCGGGTTGGGTACCTCGCCAGCGACGGGTGTGCGTGCCCTGCCGGTCATTTCCAGATCGGGAATTGCATCGAGCAGCATCCGCGTGTACGGATGACGCGGCGCCTCGAACAGCGTCCGCTTGGGCGCCAGTTCGACCAGCTTGCCCAGGTACATGACGCCCACGCGGTCGGAGATATGGCGCACCACCGCGAGGTTGTGCGAGATGAACAGGTAGGTCAGGCCGAGCTCGCGCTGCAGGTCCTTCATCAGGTTCAGTACCTGCGCCTGCACCGACACGTCGAGTGCCGAGGTGGGCTCGTCGCACACCAGGAACTCGGGGTTGCTGGCCAGCGCGCGCGCGATCGACAGCCGCTGCCGCTGTCCGCCCGAGAACTGGTGCGGATACTTCTCCTTGTCGGCCGGTGACAGGCGTACCAGCGTGAGCAACTCGTCGACGCGCCTGATGACCTCGGCCGGACTGCCGCCAACGCCATGCGTGCGCAGCGGCTCGGCGATGATGTCGGCCACGCGCCAGCGCGGGTTGAGGCTGGCGTACGGATCCTGGAAGATCATCTGCAGTTTCTGGCGCAGGCCCCGGCCTTCGGGCCGGTCGATCTCACTCAGGTCACGACCGAAGAACTCGACCGAGCCGCGCGTGGGCCGGTACAGGCCCACCAGCAGCCGCGCCACGGTGCTCTTGCCGCAGCCCGACTCGCCGACCAGCGACAGGGTTTCGCCGCGCCGGATATCGAAGTCCACGCCATCGACCGCGCGCAGGATGGCGCGGCCCTTCTTCTCGATCACGCGGTTCAGCCACGGCGGGGAGACATCGAAGAATCGAGCGATGTCGCGCGCGCGCACGATGATGTCGGGCTCCGCGGCCTGCGCGCCGGCGGCGGCGGTATCAATCACTGCGCTCATGCCGCGGCCTTTCCGGCGGTGCCGTCGTGCAGCCAGCAGGCAGCGCGCGTGGCGCCGGCCGCGAGCAGGTCGGGCCGCTCGCGCCGGCAGCGTTCGGTGGCTTGCGGGCAGCGCGGATTGAATGCGCACCCGGCCGGAATCGCGGTCAGGCGCGGCATGCTGCCGTCGATCTGCGACAACCGCTCGGCCTCGCCGGTCATGCTCGGGATCGATCCCATCAAGCCGACCGTGTACGGATGCTGTGGCCGATGAATCACGTCAGCCACCGGACCGATCTCGGCGATCCGACCGGCGTACATCACGGCCACGCGATCGGCGGTCTCGGCGATCACGCCCATGTCGTGCGTGACCAGCATGACTGCGGTCTTCTTCTCGCGACACAGCGTCTTCAGCAGGCTGATGATCTGCGCCTGGATCGACACGTCGAGCGCGGTGGTTGGCTCGTCGGCGATCACCAGCTTGGGCTCGGCCGCCAGCGCCAGCGCGATCACGACCCGCTGCCGCATGCCACCGGAAAACTGGTGCGGATAGTGGTCGATGCGGCGATCCGGCGCCGGAATGCCGGTGGCCGCCAGCAGATCGATCGCGCGCTGCCGTGCCGCGCCGTGCGACACGTTCAGATGCGTGGTGATGGTCTCGATCAGTTGCTGGCCAACCGTGTACAGCGGGTTCAGCGAGGTCAGCGGGTCCTGGAAGATCGCGCCGATCTCGCGGCCACGCACCTTGCGCATCTCGTCGGCCGGCAGGTTGTCAATGCGCAGACCGTTGAGCTTGATCTCGCCGGCGGCAATGCGGCCCGGCGGCTCCAGCAGCCCGATGATGGCGGCACCCGTCAGGCTCTTGCCGGCGCCTGACTCGCCGACCACGCCGAGCACTTCGCCGGGCGCGATTTCGAGCGAGATGTCATCGACCGCCACCAGCGTGCCGCGGCGGGTCGGAAACTCGATCCGCAGGTTGCGGACTTCGAGCAAGGGCGACGTGCTCATCGGCTGGGTACTGGATCAGACGTGACTGTGATTAGGAACGGCATCGGTCGGCTCGCGGGTCGCGCAGACGCTTACTGCTTGGGTGCGCAGCCGGACACCGGCTCGGTGTAGTTGACGCGCGGCTCGAAGTCCTGAGACAGCGCGTTGGCCTTCTTCGCCTCCAGCCAGTAGCGGGTGCAGGGCTTGACGTCGAGCGACAGCGTGCGCTGCTGGCCGTAGGTGAAGCCGGCAGTCGGCGGCCCCTGAACCACGATCTTGCGCAGGCCGGGCTCGACCAGCACCGGCGACGCCCCCCGCTCGATCTCGTGGCGGCCATCGACCGAGATGATCAGCACATCGTAGGTGTTGATGTCGGCCTTGCTCCAGCGCTTTCCGGTCAGTTGCGAATAGCTGGTGGTCGCCGTGGCGCAGCCACCCAGGACAACCGCGCCAAGGGCGACGGCCATCAGGGTCATGAGCTTCATGCGCATCGATCTCTCCTCGTACAGGCGGCGACGCAAAGATGGCGCCGCCAGGCAACTACTGTAGCGGCGCGATCTGCGCATACAAGTAACCAAAGGTTGCGATCCATGTCACCCTAGCGCAGCCTCGGATTGAGCGCATCCCGCAGCCAGTCGCCCAGCAGGTTGACCGACAACACCAGCAGCACCAGCGCTGCACCCGGGAAGATCGTGATCCACCACTCGCCGGAGAACAGGAACTCCTGGCCGATGCGGATCAGCGTTCCGAGCGAAGGCGTGGTCGGCGGCACACCGACCCCCAGGAATGACAGCGTGGCTTCGGTGATGATCGCCGTGGCGATGTGCACGGTGGCCAGCACCAGCACCGGTCCGGTGACGTTGGGCAGCACGTGGCGGAACATGATCGCCAGCGGCCGGACGCCGATCACACGCGCAGCCTGCACGTACTCCTTGTTCTTCTCAACCAGCGTGGAGCCGCGCACGGTGCGCGCGTACTGAACCCAGCCGGACAGCGCGATCGCCAGAATGAGCACGGCGAAGGCGACATCGTTGTGCGCATCGCGCGGCAGCAGCGCGCGAAACACGCCGTCGATCAGCAGCGCGACCAGGATCGCCGGGAAAGACAGCATCACGTCGCATACGCGCATGATGAACGCATCGACCTTGCCGCCCACATAGCCCGACAGCAGCCCGAGTCCGACGCCGAGCACGATCGACAGCAGCACCGAGGCCACGCCGATCAGCAGCGACACACGCATGCCGAAAAGGATTGCCGAAAAAACGTCGCGGCCCTGGTCGTCGGTGCCGAGCCAGAACTTGGGATTCGACTCAGCCTGCCAGATCGGCGGCAGATTGGCGTCGAGCAGGTTGATCGTGGCCAGGTCGAATGGGTTGTGCGGCGCGACCCAGGGCGCGAAGATCGCCGAGAAGATCAGGACGAACGCCACCAGCGCGGCGCCAATCGCAACCGGCGTACGCCGGAAGCTGTAGGCAACGTCGCTATCCCACCAGCGGGCAAGGGCGTTCATCGAAAGCGTCCGTCAAAAGAGTCTTGCTGCATCAGCCTCGTCGGCACGGGCGGCGGTTCGCCGCCGCCCGCATTCGCGCTTACTTGACGACCGTCCACTTCAGGAACATGAAGTTGTCGGCCAGCTGCACCGTGTTGACGTTCTTCTTCATCGCCCAGGCCAGCGCCTGCTGATGCAGCGGAATGTGCCCGATGTCGTCCTGATGGATCTTCATCGCTTCGCGGATCATGTCGCCACGCTTCTTGACGTCGGTCTCGACCGCGATCAGGCGCGTCAGCTCGTCCACTCGGGCGTTGCTGTAGCTGCCCAGGTTGAACTGGCCCTGCCCGCCCGCGCCCGGCGTGGCCATCAGCGCGAACAGCGGGTTGTGCGAGTCGTACGAGCCCGGCGTCCAGCCCAGCATGTAGAAGCTGGTGTTGCGCGACAGGATCTTCGGGAAGTAGGTGCCCTTGGTCTCGGCCGCGAGATTCACCTTGACGCCAACGCGCGCCAGCATCGCCGCCACCGCCTTGCAGATTTCCTCGTCGTTGACGTAGCGGTCGTTCGGGCAGTTCATGCCGACCTCGAAGCCCTGCGGATAGCCAGCGTCGGCCAGCAGCTTGCGCGCGGCATCAACATCGTAGGGCGGACGCTTGTTCAGCTCTTCCGGGAAGCCCTTGATGCCCGGCGCGATCATCAGGCCGGTGGGCGCGCTGGCGCCACGCATCACCGCCTTCTGGATCGCGTTGATGTCGATCGCCTGCAGGAAGGCCTGCCGCACCCGCTTGTCCTTGAACGGGTTCTTGCCCTTGATGTTCGAGAACAGCAGTTCGTTGCGCGACTGGTCCATGCCCAGGAAGATCGTGCGCAGTTCCGGACCCTGCATGACCTTGAGCGCAGGCGCCGCATTGATGCGTGCGGCATCCTGCACCGGCACCGGCTCCATCATGTCGATCTCGCCCGACAGCAGCGCGGCCACACGCGTCGAGGCATTGCCGATCGGCGTGAAGATCGCCTCGTCGATGTTGGTCTCGATCGACTTGTCCCAGTAGTTCAGGTTGCGCACCAGCACCGTGCGCACCGACGGGTCGCGCGAGCGCAGGCGGAACGGGCCCGTGCCGTTGGCCTTGAACGACGCGGTGTTCTCGATACCCTTGCGCTTGTCGACCGGCTGGACCGCGCGGTTGTCCTCGCACCACTTCTTCGACATGATCATCCACAGCGAGATCACGTCAGGCAGGATCGGAAACGGCGCGTTGGTGACGATGTCGATCGCGTGATCGTTGATCTTGCGGATCTCCTTGATCTCGCCGACATACGTCTTGACGTCGGAGCCGTCGCCGCGGGCGCGGTTGTACGAGAAGATCACGTCATCGGCGGTGAACGGCGTGCCATCGTGGAACTGCACGCCCTTGCGCAGATTGAAGCGCCACACCGTGGGTGCAGTCTGCTTCCAGTCGGTGGCGAGCGCCGGCACGAGCTCCAGCTTCTTGCCGCGACCGACCAGCGGCTCGTAGATGTTGGCGGTGAAGTTCAGCTGCAGCGACTCGTTCAGCGAGTGCGGGTCCATCGACAGCGCATCGCCCTGGTTGGCGAACTTGAATGTCTTTGCCGCCGCCACGCCACCGAACGCGGTGACCATCGCCAGCGACAGCGCCAGGCCCAGCCGTGCCATGGGGGCAACGAATGCCTTCTTCATCATGAGGTGCTTCCTCCGTTCAGGTGCAGGCGGCGATGCGAATGCCTGCGAGGTGAAAACGCTGCTGCCCGTCAATGCGTACTGCCTGCGGCCTGAATCGGCATGCGCCGCTCGGCCAGCGCCGCCAGGAAGCCGCTGCCCAGCGGAATCACGGCGTCGTTGAAATCGTAACGCGACGAGTGCAGAAAACAGCCCTCGCCGCCGCCCTGCCCCAGGCGCGCGTAGCAACCGGGCCGCGCCTGCAGCATGAACGAGAAGTCCTCTGCGCCCATCGATGGCGGCAGATTACGGACCACCTTGTCGGCCCCCGCAACCGCCTCGGCCACATTGGCGGCGAACTCGAACTGCGGCAGGTGATTGATGGTGGCCGGATACAGGCGCCGGTAGTCGACTTCGCCTCGGCCGCCCAGTGCGCGCGCGGTGGACTCGACCAGTTCGCGCAGTCGCGCCTCGATGGTCTGCTGCACGCTGTGGTTGAACGCGCGCACGGTGCCGCTGATGCGTGCCTCGCGCGGCACCACGCTGAACGCATCGAGATTGCCGGCCTGCACCGCACACAGCGACAACACCGCCGCTTCCAGCGGCGCAACATTGCGCGCCACGATCGACTGCGCGGCGCTGATGATCTGGCCGGCCATCAGTACCGGGTCGACGGTCAGGTGCGGATGCGCGCCATGCCCGCCCTTGCCCGACAACGTGATACGAACCTGATCTGCCGCTGCCATCATCGGGCCCGGATTCAGCCCGATGTGCCCGGCCGGCAGCGCCGGCCAGTTGTGCAGCGCATAGACCTCCTCGGCCGGAAAGCGCTCGAACAGGCCGTCTTCGATCATCTCGCGCGCGCCGGCGTAGCCTTCCTCGCCAGGCTGGAAGATCAGGTAGACGGTGCCGTCGAAATTGCGGGTGGCGGCCAGATACTGCGCGGCGCCAAGCAGCATCGTGGTGTGGCCATCGTGCCCGCAGGCGTGCATCAGCCCGCCCTTGACCGACTTGTGGCCGAACTCGTTTTCTTCGGCCAGCGGCAAAGCGTCCATGTCGGCACGCAAGCCGATCGAACGGCCGGATCCGTCCTTGCGTCCGCGCACGACGCCCACCACGCCCGTCCGCCCGATGCCGGTGTGGACCTCGATGCCCCACTGCCGCAGCCGCTCGGCGACCAGGCCTGCCGTCCGATGCTCTTCGAAGCCCAGTTCGGGATGCGCATGCAGGTCGCGGCGGATCGCAGTCAGCGCGGCATGGTTCTGTTCGACGAAAGCGAGCGGCGCACGCGCGGCCGCGCCCAGGTAGGCGCCGCTCACTGGACGCCTCCGTCAAGCGTCGGGGCACAGGCGTTGAGGAACATCGATGGCATCCGCATGTCAGTGCGCCGCGGTCGAGCGGTCGATCCGGAGCCGCGGGTCGACCGCGAAGTACAGCAGGTCGACGATCAGGTTGATGATCACGAACACCAGCGCGATGAGGCACAGGTAGGCGGCCATCACCGGAATGTCGGCAAACTGCACGCTCTGGATGAACAGCAGGCCCATGCCGGGCCACTGGAAGACGGTCTCGGTGACGATGGCGAAGGCGATCAGGCCGCCGAGCTGCAGGCCGGTGATCGTGATCACCGGCACGAGTGTGTTCTTCAGCGCGTGGCCGAAGTAGACGGCGCGATCCTGCAGACCGCGGGCGCGCGCGAACTTGATGTAGTCGGTGCGCAGCACCTCCAGCATCTCGG
>CAZTUT010000062.1:0-16444 GCA_964616395.1 uncultured Burkholderiaceae bacterium | reverse complement strand
CACCAGCAGGTGCGGCGCGTTGGTCATGCTCTCCATGCCGCCGGCCACGATCACGTCGGCCGAGCCGGCCGCCAGCATGTCGTGGCCGAACATCATCGCGCGCATGCCGGAGCCGCACATCTTCGACAGCGTGACCGCGCCGGCCGACTGCGGCAGACCCGCCGCCAGCGCCGCCTGGCGCGCCGGCGCCTGGCCCTGGCCGGCCATCAGGCAGCAGCCGAACAGCACCTCGTCGACCGAGTCACCGGCGATGCCGGCGCGCTCCACCGCGGCCTTGATGGCCACGGCCCCCAGTTGCGGCGCCTGCAACGAGGCGAAGTCGCCGAGCAAGCCGCCGATCGGGGTTCGGGCGGCGGAGACGATGACGATGGGATCGGACATGACAGGCTCCTTTCAGGGGGCGCGGCCGACAATGTGCGACGGCACACGCGATGACATGGCAAGGCGATAGCGCTGTAGGGCGATGGGACTTGCGGCGAGCCCACATTGTTTCAGATCGGGCCGACATTCGACGGCCGGCCGCTGCCCGCGCGGTACGCCGCGCCTGCCAGCGACCGCCCGACCGCCATCGGCTAGCGCTTCGTCTTCGCGCCGCCGCGGGGCGCAGCCTTGGCCACCGATTTCTTCTTCGCGGCCTTCGGCGCCGGTGCCGCTTCCTGGCTCGTGCGACCTTCGAGCTTGGGCGTCAGGTTGTCGTTGATCCACTTCGCGTCCCACCACTCGACTGGCAGTACGGCGGTGCCCGACACGTAGACGCCGTAGTGCAGGTGGTCGCCGGCGGCCAGTCCGGTCTCGCCGGTCTTGCCGAGGATCTGCTTCTTCGCGAGTGCATCGCCAACCTTCACGTCGATCGCACTGAGGTGCGAGTACAACGTGTACAGCCCCAGGCCGTGATCGATGATCACGGTGCCCCCGTAGATGCCGAGGTCGCCCGCGAACGCCACATTGCCGGCATTGGCCGCTTCCACCGGATAGGCCTTGGTCACCGACAGGTCGTAGCCCAGGTGCAGCGCGGTGTCGACCGGCTCGCCGTTCCACGTATAGGTGCGCTCGTCCGCGAAATTGGCCTCGACCTTCGAGTTCGACAACTGCGCGAACGCGCCCTGCCACAGCCTCTTCGGCGTGGCCACGCCGGTCACTTCGGCGATCTTCTGCTCGTTTTCCTTGCGCAGGCCCTTGTTGACGGCCACGAACACGTCCTTCGGCGCACCCTGTCGCGCCGCAGCGTCGGCCAGCAGCGGCGCGACCCGGTTGCGCAGGAAGTTCTCCGAGATCGCGATCGTGCTCTTGCGGTACTTCACATCCTTCAGTTCGTAGGCCACCGGCAGCTCGCGCGTGTTGCCCGCGGCATCAACCGCGACCAGCTTCGGCCGCGCCTCGGGCGGCACGTCGTAGGCGTGCGCGAACATCACGATCCAGGTATCGGGCCGGCCCGCCACCTGGCCGGCAAAGCCGGGGAAGAAGCGTGCGCCGAACTGCACGCCGCTCTTCACGGTATCGGCCGAGGTCGTGTACGTAAGCACACCCACGCCGCCGAAGTTCACGTAGCGGTCGTCGGCCACCAGCGACAGCGTTGGCGGCGTGAAGTCGAGCGTGATCTTCTTCTCGACCACGGTCTCGTTGCCACGCCACAGCGACGCATCGCGCGCCACCACGCGCAGCACGGCCGGCCCTTCCTTGACCCCGGCCACACGCGCCATCACCAGCGAGTAGCTGGCGTCGCGCTGCGCCTTCCCAAACGCGTCGGCCGCGAGCTTGATCTCGGCGCCGCCCTGCAGCAGCGTGACCGCAACTGACTTCAGCCCGATGCCGCCGTCGCTGGCCTGCACCTGCACGGCAGCCTGGCCGACGGTCTCGCCGGCCGGAGCAATGACCACGTTGGGCGGCGTCGACTCGAAGCGCGGCAAGAGCAGCCAGGCGCCGCCGGCCAGTGCGGCGGCGATGACAACAGCGAGAACGATCAGCAGCGTGCGGCCGCGCTGCGCGGCGAATGACGAGTTGTGCGAGGTCATGCGGGAAGAGGCCAGGGTGAATCGGACAGGCTACAGGGTTGCGGACACGCGCGCAGACGCTCAGGCAGACGAGGTAACCGGCGCAGCGGGCGCACCGGTAGCAGCAGGCGCTGCGCCGCGCCACGCGGAAAAACGGCGCTCGAAGCGCACCTCCTGCGGGTAGGCGAACACGTCTTCCATCAGGCCGGCCTGGATGCGTTCCTTGCGCGCCTGCCAGAACGCGTAGGTGAACAGGTCGGCATGGTGGCGCAGCATCGCGGCGCGGATGCGCGGATCCCCCAGCAGGAACGGCCCGAACTGCTCGGGAAACACGTCGAGCCGGTCGACGCTGTACCAGACCTCGCCGCTCATCTCGTCCTCATCGCGGCGCGCCTGCGGAATGCGGCGGAAATTACAGTCGGTCATGTACTCGATCTCGTCGTAGTCGTAGAACACCACGCGGTCGAGCCGGGTCACGCCGAAGTTCTTGTACAGCATGTCGCCCGGGAAGATGTTGGCCGCCGCCAGCTCCTTGATCGCGTTGCCGTACTCGCGGATCGCGTAGTCGAGCTCGGCGTCGGTGGCCTTCTGCAGGTAGATGTTCAGCGGCGTCATGCGCCGCTCGATGTAGACGTGCCGCAGCACCACCTTCTCGTCGTCGATGTCGATGCTGCCGCGGCAGAAGTCGAGCAGCTCGCGGATCAGCGCCGGCGAGCAGCGGTTACGCGGCAGCGTGACCTGCGAGTACTCCCAGGTGTCGGCCATGCGCCCGACCCGATCGTGCATCTTCACGAGCTGGTACTTGCTCATGATGGTCGCGCGATCGGTCTCCTTCGGATGCGGGATCACGTCCTTGATGATCTTGAACACGTACGGATACGAAGGCAGCGTGAACACCGTCATCACCAGGCCCTTGATGCCGGGCGCGATGACGAACGCATCGGTCGAGTGCTTCAGGTGATGCAGGAAGTCGCGGAAGAACAGCGTCTTGCCCTGCTTCTGCAGGCCGACCATCGTGTACAGCTCCGAGGCCGGCTTCTGCGGCAGCAGCGACCTGAGAAAGTCCACGTAGGCGCTGGGCGCCTCCATGTCGACCAGGAAGTAGGCGCGCGTGAACGAGAACAGCGTGCCGATGCGGTCGGGCGAGAACAGGATGGTGTCAAGGTAGATCTGGCCGCGCGCGTTGCGCACGATCGGCACCGCGAACGGCGTCAGCCGGCCACCGTTGATGATGCGGCCGATCAGGAACGCGCCCTTGTTGCGGAAGAACAGGTTCGACAGCACCTGGATCTGGCAGTCGGGCTCGACGTCGAACGGCCGCGACAGCGCCGGACCGCCGCTGCCGTCGCGATGCGCCTCGCAGGTGGCGCGCAGCACCCGCCGCAGGTCGCGCTCCACATCGACCCACGGGCAGGCCAGCCCGAGGTCGATGGCGATCCTGCGCAGCGTGCGCCGCAGGCCGTGCGCGGCCGGGTAGTAGCTGCGGTAGGACGGCGGATCGGAGTCCATGTGCTCGGTCGACACCCCCGGCCGCACGAACAGGAACTGGTTGCGGAAGTACTCGCGGTGCAGCAGCTTGGTGCAGACCGAGTTGAAGAAAGTTTCGGCGCACTCCGGCTGCCGATGGTCGGCCAGCAGCGCGATGAAACTGGTCTTGACCGCCTGCCAGACGAGGTCGCGCTCGTCGTCGGTCAGCGCATCGAGATCGAAGTCGCGCTCGATGCGCTCGAAGGCCTCGCGCACGCGCTGGTCGTAGAAGTCGATCCGCTCGCGCGCCGCCGCCCGCATCGCCTGCCACTCGCCATGCTCGAAGCGGCTCTTGGCCTGCTGCGCAACGTAGCGGAACAGCGAGTAGTGGCGGTTGAACGCGTCGAGGATCGCGCGCGCGATCGCCGGCGGCGAGGGCATCGAGCGGTCGATGCGGGCCGGGGTGTCACGGTCGGGCGCAGTCATCGGAAGAACGGGCGGCGCGGCAGGCCGCCTCAGCGAGGCAATGGCGAAAGTGTAGCCAGCCGCTGGCGCAGGGCTTGACCTGCGGCACGGAATCGCGCGAGTTACCTAGCCCGGATGCCGCGGTGTGGCGGCCAGCCACACCGCCAGCACGCCGAACGCACCGCCGAGGAACCAGCGCTGCGCCTTGAGCCAGCCCGGCCGGCGCGCGAACCAGGCAGCCAGCAGGCCCGCCACGGTGACCAGCGCGCCGTCGATCAGCGTGGAGACGCCCACGTGCACGACGCCGAGCACCAGGCTCTGCGCCAGCACGTTGCCGGCTGCCGGATCGACGAACTGCGGAAACAGCGACAGATAGAACACGGCAACCTTGGGGTTGACCACCGAGGCCAGCATCGCCTGCCGGAACAGCACCCGGTCCGGCACCGGCGGCAGCGGCTGCGGCGTAAAGCTGAAGCCGGCACCGCGCACCGTGCTCCACGCCAGCCACAGCAGATAGGCCGCGCCGGCCAGTTTGACGGCGTCGAACGCCCACGGCACCGCCAGCAGCAGCGCCGACAGCCCGACCGCAGCCGCCAGCAGGTGCACCAGCACGCCCGCCATCACGCCGATCAGCGAGAAGTAGCCGGCGCGGCGGCCCTGCGCCAGCGTGCGGCTGATCAGGTAGACCCACACCGGCCCCGGCGTCAGCGCCAGCAGCGCCACTGCCAGCGCGAAAAGTTCAAGCCGCGCCAGTGGCATCCCCAAAATCGTCATGCCGTCATCGTAGCGGCAACGTCTGGGGCGGCCGCGGCGTACCCCGACGCTTCAGCCGCGCTGGCGGGCCGGCCGCACGCAGACAAGCGCGCCGACGTTCCGGTCACGCAAGGTCGGTGCTTCAGGCGCAGTACTCAGGCGGCAAGGTCTCGCGCGCGGCATTGAGGTTCTGATTCCTGGCAAAGCCCGCCAGCAGGGCATCGACCGTCACGCGTACGCGCGGCGCCAGATACTGGCGGTGCGGATAGTGCAGGACGATCTCGCGATTGCCGGCGTCGTGAACGTCGGTGAGCACGGCCTTGAGCCGCCCGGACCGCAGGAATGGCATCGCATGGTGCAGCCCCACCTGGCCGATGCCTGCGTGCTCCAGGGCAAGGTCGATCAGGGCTTCGGGATCGGACAGCCACAAGCGCGCCGCCACGGGCCAGTTGCCGGCCGTGCGCGATCCCGGCTTGCGCAAGCGCCACGGGATCTCGCCGCCGCCATCAAGCCGTACGCCGAGCAACTCGTGACCGGCCAGGTCTGCCACGTTGCGCGGCACGCCGCGCCCGCGCAGGTAAGCCGGCGAAGCCACCAGTACCAGCGGCAGCCGCGCGATGCGCCGCGCCACCAGGCTCGACTCGACCACCACGCCGCCGCGCACGCCGATGTCGAAGCCCTCGGCCAGCAGGTCGACCGGACGATTGTCGAGGCTGACCTCGACCTGCAATTCCGGGTGCCGGGCTGCCAGCGCCGGCAGCAGTGGCAGCAGATAGCGGCGGCCGAAGGACACCCCCACCGAGATACGTACCCGGCCCACCGCCGCGCCGCGTACCCGGCCCACCTCGGCCACCGCTTCGTCGAGTGCGCGCAGTGCAGCGGCGGCGCGGCTGCGAAACGCCTCGCCCTCGGCGGTCAGGCGCAACTGGCGCGTGGAGCGGTTGAACAGGCGCACGCCCAGCTGCGCCTCCAGCCGCGCGACGTTCTTGCTCACCGCCGCCGGCGTCAGGTCGAGCCGGGCAGCCGCCGCGGTGAAGCTGCCTGCGGCGGCCGACTCGGTGAAGGAAATCAGGGCCGGAAGATTCGTCATTCAACTGTCAGTTGAAAATGATTGAACATTCTATGTCTTCCTGTCGGTCCATGCGCTGCCTACAGTGCCGTCACCCGCAGCACTTCACCCCCAATCGACAGGAGCAGAAAATGGCAAATCGCATTCTCGTCACCGGCGCGAGCGGCAACATCGGCCGCGAACTCGTCAAGCAACTGCAGGCGCGCGGCGCCGACTTCGCGGTCATGACCAGCAAGCCTGGCAGCACGCCTTCCGGCGTACCCAGCGTGCAGGGCGACTTCACCCGGCCGGACACGCTACCTGCGGCTTTCGCCAGCGTGGACACGCTGTTCCTGCTGTTTCCGCTGACCCCGGGGATGGACGCGATGGCGCGCAACGCCGTCGCCGCGGCCAAGGCGGCCGGAGTCAGGCATATCGTCCGCTCATCGGGCGCCGGCGCCGATTCCGCCAGTCCGGCCTCGATCGCCCGCGCGCAGGGTGAGATCGACGACATCGTCGCCGGCAGCGGCATTCCCTTCACGCTGCTAAGGCCGACCGTGTTCATGCAAAACACCGTCAACCTGTACGCCGACACGATCAAGGCGGCCGGCGCGATCTACGCGCCGCGCGGCAACGGCGCGGTCGCCGTGGTCGACGTGCGCGATATCGCCGAGGCAGCGGCCGCCATACTGACCCATCCTGCGGCGCACGCCGGCGCGGTCTACACGCTGACTGGCAGCGAGGCGCTGACTGACGCGCAGATCGCGGCCACCATCGGCCGCGCGGTGGGTTGCGACATCAAGTACGTGGACGTTCCCGAGCAGACCGCGGTCGATGCGATGACCGGGATGGGCTATCCGCCGCCGGTGATCGACTGGCTGATGAGCCTGAACTACGTGATCAAGCGGGGGTGGGCCGCCGGTGTGTCGAGCGACGTCCAGACGCTGACTGGCCATCCACCGCGCCGCTTCGAGGACTTTGCGCGCGAACACGCGGTTGCATGGCGCTAGGCGACTTCTGGGGAGGGATAGACCAACAGCGATTGACGGCCGAGGACCGCCGGGACGGGCAAGGCAGCGGCGGGGGCACTGGCCTGCGACGACGACGCTTCGCCGATGCGCGGCCCAGTCCCGGCACCGGCGTAGGTCAAGCCAGTTCCCGTACGAACCGGTCGATGGCCTGCGCGACCGCCTCCGGCGCGTCAACGGGCGAGAAGGTATAGGCATCGGTCACGAGCTCGAGCCGTGACCGCGGCAGGTCGCTCGCCAGACGTAGCCCGAGCCGAAGCGGTAGCAGGCGATCATCACGCGACCACAGGATCAGCACCGGCGCTGCAAAGTCTGCGAAGTGCTGCGCTGCGCTGCGCGTCAGCCGCGGCGAGATGCCGCGAAGGAACTTGCCCAGATCACGCCGCGCCCAAGGCGCCCGCGCCAGCGGCGTGACGAACGCGGCACTGTCCGCGTCGGTAATGCGTTTCGACAGCCAGCCGAACCCGACCGGAGAGCGCCGCAGCGGCGGCCACTGGAGCAGCTGGGCAACGATGCGCAGCAGACCCGGCACGAAGGCCATGAGCTCGAGCGGCTTGAACATGAACGGTAGCCAGGTGTCGTAGGCGTCGCTCGATGTGAGCACGAGGGCGCGCAGCCGGTGCGGGTGCGCGGCGATCATCAGCTGACACAGTGCGCCGCCGCTGTCGTTGCCCACGAGGATCGCGCGCTCGATGCCAAGGCGGTCGAGCGCATCGATGACGACTGCCACCACGCCGGACGGCGACAGGTCGGCGTCGGCGTTCATCGGCTCCGGGTGGGCGCCGAGCGGAAGGTCCAGCAGCAGGCACCGGTGGTCTGGCGCGAGACGATCGGCGACGCCAGTCCAGAGGGCGCTGTTCGCGAGAACGCCGTGCAGGAAGACAAGCGGCAGCGCGGCCGGCGGACCAAGCTCGGTGACGACGAGCGGGCCAGCGGCGAGGGGCAAGCGGTGACGCTTGGCGGGCGCCGAGTCGTTCATGACGGCCATCGTGTCGTTGCGTTGCCCGCCAAGTTATCGAGCGGCCCAGGCCTCGGCATTAACCTGGGTTAATGCACCGCGCTGCCCCGGTCGGGTACAAGGCAAGCATGCGTGGCGCCATCATCTTTCTTCTCGCCTGCGCCGGTCTGGTCGGATGCGCACCCACGCGGCCTCTGTCGCGAGTCGAGCTGGAACCCACACCCCCCCGCCGGCTTGCGCTTGCGGTCGCGGAGCATCGTCGGACCATCGTGGTCGATGGGGTATCGATCGCGATCCACGACAGCGACCCGACGGGCGCGAAGCCGACGATCATCGGCCTGCATGCGATCGGCCACGGGGGCGGCGATTTCGCTTCGTTCGAGCAGGCGTTCCGGGATCGGTTTCGGGTGATCACGGTGGATTGGCCGGGACACGGCGCCTCCGGTCAAGATGCCCAGCCGGCAAGCGCGCAGCGCTACGCCGCGCTGCTTCTCGGGCTGATCGGAGCGCTCGACCTCGATCAGCCGATCCTGTTCGGCAACTCCATCGGCGGCGCTGCGGCTCTTCAACTCGCGCAGCAGCATCCCACGCGCGTTCGCGCGCTCGTTCTCTGCAATCCCGGCGGGCTCGACCCTGGAGGCTTCATCTCCGGCCTGTTCATCGACCACCTGGTTGCCCGCTTTCGGCGCGGCGCTGCCGGCGATGCGCGGTTTCGGGACTGGTTCGCCGGCTATTACGCCGACATCCTGCTCGGCACGGCGGCGGCGCAGCGGCGCGCTGCCATCGTCGCGGCAGGCTACGAGAGCGCCCCCCGTCTGGTGGAGGCATGGACGAGTTTCGCCCGAGCGGAGGCCGACCTGCGCGCCGGGCTTCCCGCGCTTCGACAGCCGGTGTTCGTGGGGTGGGCAATGCGCGATCGCCTCGTCCGCTGGGGTCGGAACCGCGCCGCGGTGGCCTCGATTCCAACCGCGACGGTCGTGCGCTTCGAGAACTCCGGCCATGCTCCATTTCTCGAGGAGCCGGAAGCCTTCAACGCTGCGGTTCGCCCGTTTCTCGACGCCCTGCGGTCGCCGTCGGTCGGGACCGAGCGGTAATGCGGCTGAGGTGCACGGGCGTGATCCCCAGGTATGACGCCAGAAGACGCCGGGTGATCCTTCCGTCGAGGTCCGGGTGCTCGGTCTGCCAGCGCGCCAGCCGCGCCGCAGCCGGCAGCGCGAGCATCTCGTACTCGCGCTTCGTCTTGCGGACGGCGAGGGCTTCGGCATGTCGGCGCGCGAGGGTCTGCATGTCGGCGTACCGCGCGGCGAGCTCGTTGAAGTCGGCGAACCGGATCGCGAGCGTCCGCGTTGGCTCCAGCGCCTGAATCCAGGTGACCGACGGACTGCCTGAGGCGAGGTCGAGCAGCGAGCCGGTCACGCCTCCTTCGGACACGAAGACTCGCGTGTGCTCGTCGCCGTCCGCGGTCACGTAGTACTCGCGCACCAGGCCCTTTCGGATCACGTGCAGCCACTCGGCACGCGCGCCGCCTTCGAGCAGCAACGCACCCGCACGGAATCGCCGTTCGGTGGCGCATCGCTCAACGGCTTGCGCGGCCGTTGGAGAAAGCGTGTCGAAAAAAAACGGCCGGGCAGAGCCGGTCATTGAGGTGCTCGCGCGAGCGCGCGGCTGATCAGTTATCGCCACACCGACCTCGGCGTCCGAGCCAGCAACGCGACCGCCACAGCGAACAGCGCCAGCTTCTCGCTCGACAGGCCGAGCAGGGTCATGGCCGAGCACCGTCACTCAGGCGCGCGGACGGCACCGGCATCCGTCGCACGGAACACGCAGTAGTCATCAGTCGTCGAGCGGCCGCAGTCGCGCCCACAGCACGCGGTCAATCACGCGGCCGGCCTTGATCGCGCTCTGCCGCAATTCGCCTTCGCGGTGGAAGCCGTTCTTTTCGAGCACCCGCATCGACGCCTGATTGCCGGCGTGCACAGGCGCGAACACGCGCGTGATGCCGGGAAGCGCGAGCGCCTGCTCGGTCAGCACCCGCACCACGTCGGTGACGACACCACGGCCCCAGAACGGTTCGCCGAGCCAGTAGCCGATCTCGCAGTTGCAGCGCTCGCGCCCCTGGCCCGGGCTCAGGCCGCAGCCGCCGACCGCTTGATCGTCGAACGCGATCGCCCAGTTGTCGCCGCCGAAGTCCACGTGGCCACGCTCGACCCAGTGGCGCGCGATCTCCTCGGTGTACGGATGCGGGAACGACTCGCTCATGTTGCGCCAAACGCGCTCGTTGTTCGCATGACGCGCCAACTGGGGTGCATCGGCAGCGCACCACGCACGCAGGCACCAGCCGGGCAGCGCGAGCGGAAGCGTGGGAAGTGCAGCCACGCTACATCGTCTCCGCGAAGTACTCGCGGCCGATCAGCATGCGCCGGATCTCGCTGGTGCCGGCGCCGATCTCGTACAGCTTGGCGTCGCGCCACAGGCGGCCGGTCGGGTAGTCGTTGATGTAGCCGTTGCCGCCGAGAATCTGGATCGCCTCGCCGGCCATCCAGGTGGCCTTCTCGGCGCAGTACAGGATCACGCCGGCGCAGTCCTTGCGCACCGCGCGCACGTGGCCGGTGCCGAGGCGGTCGAGGTTCTTGCCGACTGCGTAGCAATAGGCGCGGCAGGCCGCCAGCGTGGTGTACATGTCGGCCACCTTGCCCTGGATCAGCTGGAATTCGCCGATGCTCTGGCCGAACTGCTTGCGGTCGTGGATATAGGGCGTGACCACATCCATGCAGGCCTGCATGATCCCCACCGGCCCGGCCGCCAGCACCGCGCGCTCGTAGTCGAGCCCGCTCATCAGCACCTTCACGCCCTTGTTGAGCCCGCCCAGGATGTTCTCGGCCGGCACCTCGACGTTCTGGAACACCAGCTCGCCGGTGTGCGAGCCGCGCATGCCCAGTTTGTCGAGCTTCTGCGCGATCGAGAAGCCCTTCATGCCCTTCTCGATCAGGAACGCGGTGATGCCGCTGGCGCCGAGTTCCGGCTCCGTCTTCGCGTAGACCACCAGCGTGTCGGCGTCGGGGCCGTTGGTGATCCACATCTTGTTGCCGTTGAGCAGGTAGACGCCACCCTTGTCCTCGGCGCGCAGCTTCATGCTGACCACGTCGGACCCGGCGCCCGGCTCGCTCATCGCCAGCGCGCCCACATGCTCGCCGCTGATGAGCCGCGGCAGGTACTTCGCCTTCTGCGCGTCGCTGCCGTTGCGGTTGATCTGATTGACGCACAGGTTGGAATGCGCGCCATACGACAGGCCCACCGAGGCACTGGCGCGGCTGATCTCCTCCATCGCGATCATGTGCGCGGTGTAGCCGAGGCCGGCGCCGCCGTAGGCTTCGGAGGCAGTGATGCCGAGCACGCCGAGCTCGCCCATCTTGCGCCACAGGTCCATCGGAAACTGGTCGCTGCGGTCGATCTCGGCGGCGCGCGGCGCAATCTCGGCCTGAGCGAAGGCGGCCACGGCATCGCGCAGCGCGTCGATGTCTTCGCCGAGATCGAAATTCAGGCCGGGCAGGTTCATCGCGGGTTCTCCGTGCCGGAGGCAGGCCGGCGGTGGGTAAAAGTCAGTCGAACACTCTACGAGGGCGGCGCCGTCAGCGTCAAATCGACGGGCGGATCAAGTGCGCGACGAACGGACACCGCACAAGCGGCGTGTCGAGCCTTAACATCCGTCCCGTTCCGGCGCCACTGCGCGGTGCCGTGGAGACCAGCGTGATGAATGCGTCGATCGCCGACCGCCTTGCCCTCGTGCTCAAGCACAACGGCCCGTCGCTGCTCGACGATCCCGACAGCCTGCGGCGGCTGCTGGCGCCAGCGCAGAACCCGCCGCCACCCGAGGTGCAGGCGATCCTGGCGGTGCTCAAGAGCAACGCCGTGCAGTACCTGCAGAAGTGGGATCGCCACACCGGCGACAAGGCGCCCTACACGCAGGTGCGCGAACACATCGCTGGCAGCATGGCGCGCGCCGGCGCGCTCGATGCCAATGCCGCCGTCTGGGCGCTCGACGCCTGGATGCGCGCGCTGATGCTGCGCGGCGATGCGCCGCGCCTGAAACTGGAGCTCGAACCGGTTGCGCCGCCGCCGGACGCGCCGGCAGCCGACGCCGGGATGGCCACTGCGCCTGCAAAGGCGGGCGCCGCGGGGCAGGCTGCGGAGCGGCTCGGCGCGGGCCCCCGCGGGCAGGCCGCTGCCCCGGCACGCGCCGCCCGCCTGACCCCGCTTGGCGAGCCGGTCGCCGAGCCCTCGCGGCGGCCACATGACCACGACGACGACGCAAGGACCGACCGCGACGGCGGCTTCATTCCCAACGGCCGAGGCCGCCCGATCAGCCACGGCTGGCACTGGATCGCCGAGGGCTGGCACATCTTTACCGCGGCGCCGCTGATGTGGATCGTCACGATCGTCCTGTTCATCATCATCTCGACGGTCACCGCGGTGATTCCGATCGTCGGACAGATCGCCGGCATCGTGCTCACGCCGGTGCTGATCGCCGGGCTGATGATCGGCGCCAGCGAAGTTTCCGCCGGCCGCCCGCTGTCGATCGGGCATCTGTTTGCCGGCTTTCAGCAGCGCGTCGGCTCGCTGGTCGCCCTCGGGCTGCTGTCGACGCTGTTCGCGATCGTCGCGGTGGTGATCGTGTTCTTCGCGTTCGGCAGCACGGCGATGCAGTTGATGATGAAGGCGCAGATCGATCCGCTCGCGCTGACGCGCTCGCTCGGCCTGCTGCTGTCCATTGCCGTGGTGGCAGCGCTGCTGCTGCTGCCGCTGGCCATGGCCTACTACTTCGCGCCGGCGCTGATCGCCCTCGGCGACCAGGGCCCGCTGACGGCCATGCGCATGAGCATCGTGGCCTGCCTGCGCAATGTGCTTCCGCTGCTGATCTACTTGCTGGTGCTGATGGTGCTGGGGGTGCTGGCGTCGCTTCCGTTCGCGCTCGGCTGGATCGTGCTGCTGCCGGTGCTGATCGCCTCGCTGTACGCCAGCTACCGCGACATCTTCCACGACGACTGACAGGCCGCGACTGCGCAGCCGCGGCGCGGTGCACTCACACGCGCGGTTCGTCGCGCATGCCGTGCATGACCATCAGCGTCTGCTGCATCGTGGCCACCAGCTTTTCCCGTCCGTCGCGCACGCCGAACACATCAGCGCGCGCGATTGACAGCGTGCGGCCCGGCTTGATCACGCTGCCACGCGCCAGCAGTTGCTCGCCCTCGGCCGGCGCCAGCATGTTGATCTTGTACTCGACGGTAAGCACCGAGGCATCGGCCGGCATCAGCGTGAAAGCGGCATAGCCGGCGGCGGAGTCGGCGATCATGCCAACCACGCCACCGTGCACGTACTTGTGCTGCTGGGTCAGGTCGTCGCGCACCGGCAGCGCGATCGTGACCGTGCCGGGCGCCACCTCGGTCAGCGAGGCGCCGATCAGCGCCATCGCTGCCTGGCGGTCAAACGAGGCGCGCACGCGTTGCGCAAAGTCCGGATCGGACGCGGTGAAGCCAACCATCGACGCCTTGCGGCTAACGCGCGGGCAGCGACACCACCGGCTCACCGCCGGCGGCCGGCTTGACCGTGCCCTGCTTGTTCAGCTTGACAGCACCCTTACCGACCGTGACCGGCACGCTGGTCACGTGCGCGCGGCCAGCCTGCTCGGTGGTCACGTTGACGAAATACACGCCATCGGCCGCTGCGCTGACCTGCAATTGCAGTTCCTTCGCAGCGCCGGCGGCCAGCGCCATCGAGCGATCGCCCTGCACGGCGAGGCCGGGGTCGGCAACGATTGAGACGCGCGCGCCCGCAGGCGCGCTGACGCCGGTGAAGCGCAGCGTCAGCGTGACCGGCGCACCCGCCGCGGTCGGCGACACCTTGTAGGCCAGCGATACGCCGGAACCCGGCTTCTTTGCATGGGTCATCACGAATCCTTCGGCGTCGGGTGCGGCCATGCGTTCGACCTGGCGCGTCGTGCCCTGGCCGACAGGCTGGGCGAATCCGGCCGGCGCTGCCAGCACGGCAGCCCCCGCGAGTGCGGCCAGCGTGACCGAGCGGGCACGGAAAATCAGATTGGCATTCATTGCACGGGCTCCCGGTCAGTTGACGGTCAGGGTCAGGCAGATCCGACCCGACAGGTTGTAGTCCGTCACGGCAATAACGTGCTCGCCGGCGGACAGGCTGACCGTCTTGGTCTCGCTGCCATCGACCCCGCTGATTCCCTCCGAATAGAAGCGATTCGGCCCGAAGATCTGGAAGTCGGGATCGGTGCCGGTCGCCCCGGTCAGCGTGATCGTGTACGAGCGCGCAGCGGGAAGGTTGATCCGGGCAAAGGAGAAGACACCGAGCTTGTTGCCATCGCCGCCGCTGTCAGCGGCGTTGGTCACGCAGAGCGACTGTGGCGCCCCCACGCCGGGCAGCGGCTTGTACAGCGGCAGCGTATCGGCAATGCCGCCGTTGTTGCTCTCGCCGGTGCCGTACTCATCGCTGCCGGTGATCTGCATGGTGGCGAACAGCGCGTCGATCGCGCCTGCGCTGGCCGGCACCTGCTGCTTGATGCCGGTCTTCAGCGAAAAGAGCGTGGTCGGCACCACGGCGTTGGCGACAAAGCCGTTCAATGCGTCGAACAGCGCCTTGAACCCGTACAAGGTGTTGAGCCGATAGATCAGGTACTGGGAGGCGTCCTCCCGATACCAGCCGCGCTGCGCGTCGGTCGGGGCGCGGCTGACGTCGAAGGCGAACCCGCTGGCCTGGTTGGCGCCGCGCGAATCGAAGTAGATGGGGTTGTTCAGCGCAATGCCGGACCACGCGTTGCCCCACCCCTCGGAAAACGCCACGCGCGGGTCGAGTCGGTCGGTGCCGCCATGGGGGCCGCCCAGCGAGTCGTCGCGCGACGCGGTGGCCTGGAAGTAGTGGCCCCACTCGTGAACGATCACATGCGTGTCGTACTCGTCGGTGTCGTTGTTGGCATCGCCCAGCACGTAGATCCGATGCGTGCCCCCCGTGTCAGCGCCCCAGTACGAGCTGGTGCCGATCGCGCCCGTGGCGGGATTGACGGGTGAGGCCGCCCGGTTGTTCACGCTCCAGAACACCCGCAGCGCCGGCCAGCTACGGGTAGGCGCGGCGGTCAGCGTGGTGTTGATCGCCGAATACATGGAATCGAGGATCGAGAACGGCGCAGCTGCGCGCGTCGCGCCGTAGCCAGCGCCGGTCCAGCCCGAGGCCGCCGTCAGGTCGCGGGTCAGCGTGCTGCCGCTGACGGCGACCGACGGCGAATCAAGTGCATACAGTGCGTCGCCCTGCGTGTTGTCGCGCACGGTCACGTCCCAGGCCGGCCCACCGCTGCGCTGCAGTTGCGCCTTCACACGCACCACGACCGCGCTCGGCCCGGCGGCAAACGAGGCGCTGTAGGCGCCACTCGTGTCGGTCTGCGTAGTCGCCAGAACCGCGCTGGTACTGGCGTTGAGGATCTCGACGACCGCGCCACGAATCGGACGCGCGGTAACACCCGCGTAACTCAGTGCGCCGGAGGCCGTCGCGGGTACCGACTCGAAACGCGCTACGCCCGAGATGGCGATCGACCCGGAAGGCGGCGGTGGGGGCGGGGGCGGGGGCGGGGGCGGGGGCGGAGGTGGAGGTGGAGGCGGAGGTGGAGGCGGTGTGGGCGTGGGCGTGGGAGTTGGCGTTGGCGCGGAGTCGCCGCCACCGCCGCAGGAAGCAAGCATCACGACAGCCGTCGTGATGGCGGCGGCGCGGAACAGGGCTCGGTGCATGGGCAGGGCTCCGGGAGGAATGGGTCACAGGATGATCGGCATCGACAGCCGCAGTGTCGCAGACTACCTACGCACGCAACGAACCGGCAAGCTGACCGATGACGTCAATGCGGCAGGCTGTTCGATGCGCGCATCTATGGTGCCGCCTTGCCGGAAGCCAGCCGCAGCGAGCCGCGTATCAGCCGATAGATCAGGAACACGTAAACGCCGAGAAGCGCCAGGCCGCCGATGCTGGCCAGACCTGCAGCGGCGAAGATCGACCCCCACTCCAGCGTGATCAGGCGCTCGATCTCCCAGCTGCCCTCGGTGGCACGGCCGGAGCGGAACACGTCGCGCAGCAGCGGCGCGAGGCCGGCAACAATCAGCGCCATCGACGTCAGCCAGGCCAGCGTCGACCACCAGAACGTACGGATCAGCCAGCGATAGTGGCTGGCGATGAAGCCGGCGGCGGGTTCGCCACGCCGCACATAGCTGACGATCAGCCCGATCAGCGACGGCCACCACAACACCACGCCGGCGTAGAAGCAGGCGTAGGCAATCCAGGCAATCGTGAACTCGCCGCTGGCTGGCGCAGCGGGCGCGGCCGGGTCCAGCACGTCGGGGCCAGCGGGTTGTGGATTGAATGACATGAGGCCTCGCATCGGGCCGGCACGCCGGCACGTCAGGTTGAGAAACGATCCGGCGCGCATGCTAACGAGGCCACGTCGGGCAAGGGGGCGATGCGACGAACGGCGTGACTAACGCCGATTTCGCTAACCTTGGGCCGATGAACGACATTTCCGCCCGCGTGCGCGACGCCGACGCCCTGCTCAACGAGGTGTTCGGCTATGCCCGCTTCCGCGGCTTCCAGCGCGAGGTGATCGAGCACGTGGCCGGCGGCGGCGATGCGCTGGTGCTGATGCCCACCGGCGGCGGCAAGTCGCTGACCTACCAGATCCCGG
>CAZTUT010000061.1:12909-16463 GCA_964616395.1 uncultured Burkholderiaceae bacterium | reverse complement strand
GGGCAGGCGACCGATCAGGTGTTCTTCGGCGCCACCGTGCGCTACCTGAATGGCGCCGGGGAGGAGGTGCAGATCGCGATCGTGGGCATCGACGAAGTGGATCTGCCGCGCGGCCGGGTGAGCTGGATCTCGCCGGTGGCGCGTGTGCTGACCAAGGCGCGCGAAGGCGACGTGGTGCAGCTGCGCACGCCGGCCGGCATCGACACGCTGGAAATCCTTCAGGTCAGCTACGTGGCGCTCGACTGAGCGCCGCGCAGGCGCTCCTCAGACGTCGTCGCCGCCGCGCTCGCGCAGGCGGACGCGCAGCACCTTGGAGACCTGCTTGACCCGGCGCAGCGTGCGCATCACATGCGCGACGTGCTGGCGGTCGCGAACCTGCACCTTGAAGTGAATCAGCGCGACCTCCGAGCCGTCGTCGTCCACATGCACGTTCTGGATGTTCGAGCCGGCCTCGGCCAGCGCAGCCGCCACGCGGCCGAGCACACCGCGCTCGTTGACCGCGTGAACGTCCAGATTCAGCGAGAAGCTGCCGGTGGTCTCCTCGGCCCACTGCATGTCGAGCCAGCGCTCCGGATCGGCGCGGCGCGCGCGGATCGCATTGGCGCAATCGGCCTGGTGAACGGCGAGGCCCTGATCGCGGCGCATGTGGCCGACGATCGCATCGCCGGGAATCGGCGTGCAGCAGGTGGCCATCACCAGCGCCATGCCCTCGGTGCCGCGGATGACCACGGGTGCCGCCTGCGCGGCGACACTGCGCGCGCTTCCGCTGGCATCGCTGGTCGCGGCGATCATCAGCTGCCGTGCCACGACGGCGGCGAGGCGCCGTCCCAGGCCGATGTCGGACAGGATCTCGTCGCGATTTTGCATCTGGGCCGCGCGCAGCACGGTCTCCCATCGCTCCTGCGGCACGTCGGCCAGCGAGAACTCGAGCTGCTGGGTCGCGGCAGCCAGCAGGCGCTCGCCCAGCTCGATCGACTCTTCGCGCTTCATTGTGCGCAGGAAGTGCCGGATCTCCGCACGGGCGCGTCCGGTGCGCACGAATGACAACCAGCTCGGGTTGGGCTGCGCGACCGGACCGGTGACGATTTCGACCACGTCGCCATTGCGCAGCTCGGTGCGCAGCGGCTGCAGTTCGGAGTTGATGCGCGCGGCGACGCACTTGTTGCCGACGTCGGTGTGGATGCCGTAGGCAAAGTCCACCGGCGTGGCTCCGCGCGGCATCGACACGATCTTGCCGCGTGGCGTGAATACGTAGACCTTGTCCGGAAACAGGTCGACCTTGATGTTCTCCATCAACTCGGTCGAGTCGCCGGTCTGGTGCTGGATCTCGAGCAGCGACTGCAGCCACGCATGGGTGCGCGACTGCAGGTCGGTCAGCGAGGCCACGTCGTCCTTGTACAGCCAGTGCGCCGCTACGCCGCTTTCGGCCACGTGATTCATCTCGTGGGTGCGGATCTGGAACTCCACCGGCGTGCCGTAGGGGCCGATCAGCGTGGTGTGCAGCGACTGGTAGCCGTTGACCTTGGGGATCGCGATGTAGTCCTTGAAGCGCCCCGGTACTGGCTTGTACAGCGCATGCAGCACGCCGAGCGCCACGTAGCACTCGGCGCGGGTGGGCACCAGCACCCGGAAGCCGTAAACGTCGAGCACCTCGGAGAACGACAGGTGCTTCTCTTCCATCTTGCGGTAGATACCGTAGAGCGTCTTCTCACGCCCGCTGACCTCGGTCTTCAGGCGCGCCGCGGCCAGCGACTTGCGCACCGCTTCCACGATCTTGGTCAGTACCTCCCGACGATTGCCGCGGGCTGCACGGACCGCCTTGTCGAGCGTGCGGAACCGCAGCGGGTACAGGCGGGCGAAGGCCTGGTCCTGGATTTCCCGGTACAGCGCGTTCAGGCCCAGCCGGTGTGCGATCGGCGCATAGATGTCGAGTGTCTCGCGCGCAATCCGGTGGCGCTTTTCAGGCGCCATCGAATCGAGCGTGCGCACGTTGTGCAGCCGGTCGGCCAGTTTGATCAGGATGACGCGAACGTCGCGCGCCATCGCCAGCAGCATCTTGCGGAAGCTCTCCGCCTGCTGCTCCTCCGACGAGTCGAAGCGCAGCCGGTCGAGCTTGGAGACGCCATCGACCAGTTCGGCCACCGTGGAGCCGAACTTCTCGATCAGGTCCTGCTTGGTGGTGCCGGAGTCTTCCAGCACATCGTGCAGCAGGGCAGCCTGGATCGCGGCAGCATCGAGCTTCCAGTCCGCCAGGATCTCGGCCACCGAGATCGGATGCGTGACGTAGGCCTCGCCACTCTTGCGGAACTGGCCCAGGTGGGCGGCATCGGCGAAGCGGAACGCCTCGCGCACGCGCTGGATGTCGGCCGATGGCAGGTAGCGCTTGAGCTTTTCGGTCAGCTTGGAAAAGCTGACCACGGCCGGTGCCGGCGGCACTTCGTCCGGCTCTGCGCGCCAGACGGCTTTGCGCAGCGCCTGCGCTGCGCGGCGGGCAAGGGCGCCCGGGTGGTAACTGGAGGTGCCGGATTCGGCTGGCGAATCAGTCGCCGCAGGCGAATCAATCGCCGCGGGCGTCTCAGCGGTGGCGGCGATCGGTGCGGAGGAGGGAGGCAGCGCAGCCATGGGGGAACACGTTGGTCAGTCGGAACGGACCGGAGGTTCCCCTAGCGCATGCCAGGTGCTCAGGTGGGAACCTTGCGCAGCATCTCGATGCCGACCTTGCCCGCGGCAATCTCGCGCAGCGCGGCAACCGGCGGCTTGTCCTTGGTTTCGATCTTCGGCGAATGCCCCTGAGCAAGCTGGCGTGCGCGATAAGCGGCGGCCAGCGCCAGCTGGAAACGGTTGGGGATCTGCTTCAGGCAATCTTCGACGGTGATGCGGGCCATGGGAAGTCCTTGAAAAGGTTGACGGATTCTAACCGCAGACGCGGTCGCCGCGGGCCGATCAGAGCGGAATTCCCAGCGCGCCGAACAGATCGTGGTGACGCGCCGCCTGACTGCCATAGCGCAACCGGGTGGCGGTGACGATGGCCGTGAGCTGCTGCAGGGCAAGCTCGAAGTCCTCGTTGATGATCACGTAGTCAGCCTCGGGCGCGTGGGCGATCTCGCTGCCGGCGGCCAGCAGCCGGCGCGTGATGACCGCCTCGCTGTCCTGACCGCGCTTGCGCAGCCGGTCGGCCAGCGCCTCGATCGACGGCGGCAGGATGAAAACGCCGATCGACTCCGGAAACACCGTCTTGACCTGGCGCGCTCCCTGCCAGTCGATTTCGAGCAGCACGTCGCCGCCCGCCTGCACACGCTCCTCGATCCAGACCCGGCTCGTTGCATAGAAGTTGCCATGTACCTCGGCGCTTTCCAGGAACTCGCCGCGGGCGCGTCGCGCCTTGAACTCCTCGACCGAGACAAAGTGGTACTCGCGGCCGTTCTGGTCGCCGGGCCGTGGCGGCCGCGTGGTGTAGGACACCGACAGCGAAATCGCCGGATCGCGCGCCAGCAGCGCGTTGACCAGCGTGGACTTGCCGGCGCCCGAGGGGGCGACGACCATGAACAGGTTGC
>CAZTUT010000061.1:0-12809 GCA_964616395.1 uncultured Burkholderiaceae bacterium | reverse complement strand
TTGACCAGCGTGGACTTGCCGGCGCCCGAGGGGGCGACGACCATGAACAGGTTGCCTGCGGTGAGGCTGGCGGTGGCTAGTGGAGGAGTCGTCATGACATTGGTTTCAGACAAGAGACGGTTACGTCGAGAACGGTGACCCGACAGCCGCCGGCAAAGCGAAAGCATGCCGGATTTCCACGCTCGTATGCGCGATTTCGGATTTTGGCCGGTCCAACAGTTCCTTAATGCTGCGTTAATCCCGCCCGGACAAGATGCGGGACATGCCTGCACTGAGCACCCACACCCTGTCCTCAACCCCCGACGCGACGGCGAACCGCTTGTCGATTGTCACGACAAGCCACCCAGCGCGTGCCGAGGTTGAGCGCTTTATCACCCGCATCTACCGCGAGCGCTACGGCGCCGAGGTCGCACGGCTCGCGCCGGTGCTGGTGGCGCGACGCGATGCCGGGGGTGTCCTGGTCGCAGCGGCCGGATTCCGGCCCGGCGAGAGCGGCGCTTTCTTTCTCGAGCGCTATCTCAGCCGACCTGCCGACGATCTGCTGGGGGCACCTCGCTCGCAGATTGTCGAGGTCGGCCACCTCGCATCCGACCGTGCGGGCGAGGGCCGCAAGCTGGTGCTGCAACTGGCGCCCCTGCTGGCGAGTCATGGCTTTCGCTGGGTGGTAAGCACCCTCACCGAGGAACTGCGCCATCTGTTCCTTAGGCTGGGCATCGCGCCGCAAGCGCTCGGTGTGGCCTCGCCGGCGCTGCTCGGCGACGAGGCGGCATGCTGGGGCAGCTACTACGAGCACCATCCGGTGGTGCTGGCTGGCGCCATCGAGCCGGCAATGCAGGCGCTTTCGCGTCGTCGGAGCGCGGAATGATCGGGCTGCCGGCCGGGACCCGCGTGCTGGCCACGTTGCTGGACAACGGCCCGGACTTCGTCAACCTCGATGCGGCGGCCACAGCCGAGGGCGTCGTGCACGTCCCGCTGCCTCTGTTCTTCACGCCAGCGCAGCGTGCTCATGCGCTCCAATCCGCCGGCGTCGACACGCTGGTCACGGCGCAAGGCGTGGAGCGACTGCCCTTCGCGCCGGTGCCCATGCCCGCGGGGACCATAAAGATCACATTTACGTCTGGGACCACCGGTGCGCCTAAGGGCGTGTGTCTGGCGGCTGCAGCGATGGACGCCGTAGCCGATGGCCTGATCGAAGCGATGGCGCCCCTGAGCATCGGGCGTCACCTCAATGCGCTGCCGTTTGCCGTTTTGCTTGAGAACATCGCAGGGCTGCTGGCGCCGCGTCGCCACGGTGTCGAGGTGGTTTCGCTGCCTCTGGCGGAAGTCGGGCTGACGGGCTCGTCGAGCTTCGATCCTTCGGTGCTGGACTCGGCGGTACGCCGCCACGCGGTCGAAAGCCTGATCCTGTTGCCGCAGATGCTGCGTGCGTGGGTCGGCTGGTTGATACAGACGGGTCAACGTGCCCCCGCCACGCTGAAGCTTGCAGCCGTTGGCGGTGCCGCGGTAGGTGCGCCGCTGGTGCAGGCGGCATGGGACCTGGGCGTGCCCGTGGCCGAGGGCTATGGGCTGTCGGAAGGGGCCTCGGTTCAGACGCTCAACCTGCCCGGGGCTTTGCGCGCAGGCAGTGTTGGCCGCGCGCTACCGCATGCTCGCCTGCGCGTGGCCGCCGACGGCGAAATCGAAGTGGCAGGCGCGCTGTTCTCCGGCTATCTCGGTGAGCCGGCGCCGGTTCCTGCGTGGTGGCCGAGCGGCGACCTCGGCCGCATCGATGCCGACGGATTCGTCTGGATCGATGGCCGCAAGAAGAACCTGTTGATCACTTCCTATGGACGCAACGTCAGCCCCGAGTGGGTCGAGACTGCGCTACGCCAGCATCCGGCGGTCGGACAGGCGGTGGTCTTCGGCGACGGCCAGCCGACGCTGAGCGCCGTTCTCTGGCCTACGCGGCCCGGTGCCGATCTGGCCGCTGCCGTGGCGGCGGCCAACGCGCACCTTCCCGACTATGCCCGCATCGCCCGCTGGACCGAGGGCCGCGCCGCTTTCAGCGCCGCGACCGGTCTGGCGACCTCCAACGGCCGCCCGCAGCGCACGGCCATTCATGCGCTGCACGCCGACGAACTTCAACTGGAGTCAATACCCGCATGAGCTTCCACGCCACCTTGCTTCAGCAGACCGCCGCCGCGCGGATGGATCTGCTGGCGACCCCCATCATTCAGGGCGCGCTGCAGCGCGGCGAGGTCTCGCTGCCCAGCTACATCGCCTTTCTGACCGAGGCCTATCACCACGTCAGGCACACGGTGCCGCTGCTGCAGGCAACGCAGGCAGCGCTGCCCGACCGCCATGCGTGGCTGCGCGGACCGCTCGACGAGTACATCGCCGAGGAGGCCGGTCACGACGAGTGGATCCTCAACGACATCGCAGCCTGCGGCGGCAACGCCGCAAGCGTGCGCCACGGCCGCCCCGGCCACGCAACCGAAGTCATGGTGGCCTACGCGTACGACACGATCGCGCGCGGCAATCCTCTCGGTTTCTTCGGCATGGTCCATGTGCTCGAAGGGACGAGTGTCTCGCTGGCGCTGATGGCCGCTGACGCGATCCAGAAGCCGCTGGGGCTGCCCGATGCGGCCTTCAGTTACCTGCGCAGCCACGGAACGCTCGATCAGGAGCACACCGCGCACTTCGCGCTGCTGATGGACCGCATCGACGACCCGGCCGATCAGGCTGCGATCGTGCACGCGGCGCGAGCCTTCTTCCGCCTGTATGGCGACGTTTTCCGCGAATTGCCGCGGCCGTTGCCGCAGGCTGCGGCCCGACTGCTCGACGAGGCGGTGGTGGCATGAAGGCCGCTGACGCGCGCGTGCTGCTGACCGGCGCGGCCGGCGGCATCGGACAGGCGATGGCGGCGCAGTTGCGCGCCGCCGGTGCCCAGGTGCTTGGCGTTGGCCGCCGCGCCGGGCCGCCGGGCCAGACGTGGGTGCAGGCTGACCTGACCACCGACGGCGGGCGGGCAGACACCGTTGCCGCTGCCGAGCGTTTCGAGGCCAACGTCGTCGTGCACGCGGCCGGGGTACCAGGCTTCGGCGCGCTGACCGCACTGCCGCCGCAGCGCCTGCAGGACATTGTCGCCACCAATCTCGTGGCACCGATGTTGTTGACGCAGGCGCTGCTGCCTGCGCTGATGACCCGGGACCGGGCGCAGATCGTCTTCGTCGGCTCCGCCCTTGGGCGCATCGGCCTGCCTGGGTTTTCCGTCTATGGCGCGAGCAAGGCGGGCCTGCACGGCTTCGCCGAGGCGCTGCGGCGCGAACTGGCCGACTCGCGGGTGCGGGTGCAGATTCTTGGGCCGCGCAGCACGCGCACCGGTTTCAACGATGGCGCCGTGGAGGCCTACAACCATGCCACAGGCACCGCAATGGATACGCCCGAGGCGGTGGCCTCGGCGTTGCTGACCTTGATCGAGAGCGAAGCGGCCGAACGCTTCGTTGGTTTCCCCGAGCGCCTGGCCGTACGCGTCAACGGTGTGCTCGGCGCTGCGCTGGATCGCAGCTTTACTCGCCACCGCCGTCACCTGACCCCCGTGAACTGAAGGAGCCCGAGAATGAATCCGAGACGACATCTACTGAGCCTGGGCCTTACCCTTGCCTGTGCAGCGCTGGTGCCGCTGCCCGCCAGCGCCGCACCGGTCGACGACGCCGTGACCGCCCTGCAGCGCGACTGGGAGGTCATTCGTTATCAGACGCCAGCCAGCGAGCGCGAAAAGCGCTTCGAGGCACTGGCCGCCAAGGCCCACGAAACGAGCACGCGCTTCCCCGGGCGCGCCGAGCCGCTGGTGTGGGAAGGAATCATCGTCAGCTCGCTGGCGGGCGAGCGCGGTGGGCTGGGTGCGCTCGGGCTGGTGAAGCAGGCCAAGGGTCTGTACGAGCAGGCGATCGAGATCGATGCCAAGGCGCTGGAGGGCTCGGCCTACAACAGCCTTGGCGTGCTGTACTACAAGGTGCCGGGCTGGCCGATCGGTTTCGGCGACAAGGCCAAGGCCAAGGACCTGCTGCAAAGGGCGCTGGCAGTGAATCCGCAGGGAATCGATCCCAATTTCTTCTACGCCGAGTACCTGGTGGAGACCAAGCAGTCCGAGCAGGCACTGGCCTATCTGGAGAAGGCGCTGCAGGCGCCACCGCGCCCCGGCCGCCAGATTGCCGACACCGGCCGGCGCGAGGAGGTCCGCGCGCTGATGGGGCGGCTCAAAGCGAACTGACCGTCGCCACAACGCCGCTGCCATCGGCACGCGGTCCGTGGCGCAGCCGCAGCCCGTGCAGTGCGGCCACGCGCTGCGCGATCGACAGGCCGAGGCCACTGCCCGTCTCGGATTGACCTTCCGCGCGACGGAAGCGCTCTCCAAGGCGGGCGAGCGCCTCCGGCGCCAGCGGCGGCCCGCCGTTTTCCACGGCAAGGCGTCCCGGCGCGAAGCGCAGCACCACGGTGCTGCCTTCGGGCGCGTAGCGCACCGCGTTATCCAGCAGGTTGCGCAGCATCACGGCCAGCAGGCCGGCATCGCCTTGTAGCGCAAAGTCCGACGGTTCCCCCTCCACTGCAAGTTCGATGTGGCGGCGGTCGGCCAGCGGCAGCGCGTCGCCGAGCGCTTGCTCCAGCAGGGGCGCCCAGGCGACCGGGGTTGCCGACGGAAGGCGTTCGGTGGCATCGAGGCGCGACAGCGCCAGCATCTGGGTCACAACACGGTCCAGCCGGTCCAGGCCACGCCCGAGACGTGCCTCCGCTTCGCGCCGCCCCACGTCATCGGGAGCAACACGCAGCGCGTCCCACTGCGCGCGCAGTACAGCCAGCGGCGTACGGAGCTCATGCGCGGCATCGGCCGTGAACCGGCGTTCGCGCGATAGCGTGGCTTCAATGCGCGCGAACAGTCCGTTCATCGCGGTCAGCAGCGGCCGCAGCTCCTCGGGTGCATGGCTGGCGGGCACGGGCTGAAGATCGTCGGCATCGCGACCCTGCAGTTCGATGGTCAGTGCCTGGAGCGGCTTCATTGCCCGCCGTACGGCCCAAGCCATCGCCAGCATCAGCAGTGGCAGCACCGCCAGCCACGGCAGCAACTGGCTACCCAGCAGATTCCAGGCCAGTTCTTCGCGCTCGTGCACGCTCTGGCCGGCCGCAACCAGCCACTCGCCGCCAGGCGACTGCAGGTAGTACACGCGCCAGGGCGCGCCGTCGATCATCATGTCGACGAAGCCTGCCGCCTCGGGTCGACGCGGCAACTGCGCGCCTTCGCGGTCAACCAGCAGCAGCTGACCTTTCGCATCCCAGACCGCAATGGCCAGATCACGCAGATCGGCCTCGCCGGTCTCGCCCGTCAGCGGGCCCGGCGATCCCGGCGTCTTCAGGCCCGTCAGGGTGGACTGCACCTGACGTGACAGGCGGATGATCTCGGTATCAAAAAGCTCGTCAATCTCGTGGCGCGCCCGGTCGACCGACACCAGCGCCGCCAGCGTCCAGACGATCGGCGCGCAGGCCAGCAGGAACAGAATCAGGCGGCGCTGCAGGCTCACCGATGTTGCTCCTGTGTTTGCGCACGCTCATCGAGGGCAGCTCCGAGCGCGTAGCCGACGCCTCGCACCGTGCGCACGATGCCAGGGTGGATCTTCTTGCGCAGGTGATGCACATGGACCTCGAGCGCATTGCTCTCCGGCTCGGCCCCACTCCAGTCGTAGAGCTTCTCCTGGAGCTGCCCCTTGGACAGTACGCGCTGCGGTTGCATCAGGAACAGTTCGAGCAGCGCGATCTCGCGGGCCGTCAGTTCCACCGGTTTTCCGCGCCAGCGCACCGACTTTGCCGATGGGTCGTAGGCCAGCGCGCCGTGGGTCCAGATCGGTTGCGATCGGCCGCCCACGCGACGTAGCAGCGCCCGCAGGCGCGCAGCGATCTCTTCGGCGGCGACGGGCTTGACGAGGTAGTCGTCGGCACCGGTGTCGAGGCCCGCAATCCGCTGCTCCGTGCTGTCGCGCGCAGTCAGCACCAGCACGGGCAGGTCAATACGGCGGGCGCGCCAGCGCCGCAGCCAGGTCAGCCCATCGGCTCCGGGCAGGCCGAGATCCAGCAGCATGGCGTCGAAGGGAACGCCCGCCAGCGCCGCATCCGCGGCGTCGCCATCGCGGAACCAGTCGACCGCATGGCCGTGGCCGCGTAGGGCCGCGACCAGGGCCTCGCCGAGTTGAGGGTCGTCCTCGACAATCAGCAGTCGCATGAAGGGACGTTAACCGCCGACATGGCAGGTTGCTTGGCAGTTCGTTGTGACCAAGACGATCGGGCGGCGCTTTGGCATCCGCTAGCCCCGATCAGGTACGGAGAGATCATTCCAGGTTCTGAATCTGCTCGCGCATCTGCTCGATCGCGAGCTTAAGTTCCACCGCGGCCTGGGTCAGATCGATGGCGCTGGCCTTCGACCCGAGCGTGTTGGCTTCGCGGTTCAGTTCCTGCATCAGGAAGTCGAGCCGGCGGCCGACCGCGCCCCCGGCTTTCAGCACGCGCCGTACTTCCGTCACGTGGGTCGACAGTCGCTTCAGTTCCTCGTCGACGTCGGCGCGCAGTCCGTACAGCGTCACTTCCTGGCGGATGCGGTCGACAATCTCCTCGCGCGAGACCGTGCCGCCTTCGAGCGCCGGCGTCAGCGCCTGCGTGAGCCGCTCGGCAAGCTTGCGTTCGAGTCCGGCGAGGATCTCCGGGACGCGCGGCCGCATCTGCGCAACGATCGCGTCGATTGCATCGCAGCGCTCGGCCAGGATGGCGTGCAGCGCCGCGCCTTCGCGCTGGCGCGAGGCGTTCAGCGCGGCGAGCGCCTCGTCGAGCACGGTCTGCAGTGCGCCGCGTAGCGCGTCGGTATCCACGCTTGGCGTTTCGACGATGCCTGGCCAGGCCAGCAGGTCGGCCACCGATACCGGCGTGGCATGTGGCACGGCAGCGCGCAGTTGGTCGGTGAGGGCGGCAAACTCACGCAGCGCCTCCTCGTTGAGCCGCGGCGGCTGAGGCTGGCCCTGGCGCTGCATCCACAGGCGAACCTCGACCTTGCCGCGGGTTACCGCTGCGGCCACCGCCTCGCGCAGCAGTGGCTCGAACAGGCGCAGGTCGTCGCCGACCCGAAGCGACAGGTCGAGGAAGCGGCTGTTGACCGAGCGGATCTCGACGGTCAGCAGCCCCAGCGGTGTGGGGTGCGCGGCTGCAGCAAAGCCTGTCATGCTCGCGGCCGGACCCGTTTTCGATGCCATTTTGTCTCTTCGATGTCAGCGCAAGCCGTGGTCAAACGGATGCAGTTGGATAGAATTCGTTGCTTCTGGGACGGCGCTTCCCGCCTGTGGGTGAGCGAGCGCGGTGCCCCCACCGTTCCGCACACACGCTGCCCCGATACCCGACTCCGATGCCGGCTCAAGAAAACGCGCCCCTGCCGGAAGGCCTGTCGATCGGCGGCTACCGGATAGTAAAGAAGATATCGAGCGGCGGCTTCTCGATCGTCTACCTGGCAACCGACGAGCAGGGCCAGTCGGTGGCGATCAAGGAGTACATGCCGGCCTCGCTGGCCGAGCGCAAGGTGGGACAGCTTTCGCCGTACGTGTCGCCGGAGAGCCTGAATACCTATCGGGTCGGCCTCAAGTGCTTCTTCGAGGAAGGCCGCGCACTGGCCTCGATTTTTCACCCGAACATCGTGCGCGTGCTGAACTTCTTCCGCGCCAACGACACCGTGTACATGGTGATGCAGTACGAGTCGGGGCGCTCGCTGCACGAGCACATCATCCGCAACCGCTCGAAGGACCAGAAGGACGTGTTGTCGGAGCGCTTCATCCGGCGCGTGTTCGCGCAGGTGATGAACGGTCTGCGCGAGGTCCATTCGAACCGTCTGCTGCACCTCGACGTGAAGCCGGCCAATATCTACCTGCGGATGGACGGTACGCCGATCCTGCTCGACTTCGGCGCGGCGCGGCAGACCCTGCAGCGCGACATCTCCAAGACCTATCCGATGTATACGCCCGGATTCGCGGCGCCGGAACTGTATCGGCGCGACGCTGAACTCGGTCCGTGGACCGACGTCTACTCGATCGGCGCCTGCCTGTATGCGTGCATGTCGGGCATGCCGCCGCAGGAGTCGGACCAGCGGCTCAAGCAGGACCGGATGCCGGCGGCCATCAAGTCGTTCCGTGGCTTGTATTCCAACGAAATGCTGTCGATGGTCGAACGCTGCCTCAGCCTCAATTCGCTGGAGCGGCCACAGACCGTGTTCGCGGTGCAGAAGGAACTGCTGGCGATCGTGCCACTGCGCGGCGAAAGCGAGGCGACCGGGAAGTCGGCCTCAGGCGTTCGCACCGTCTCCGAGCGCGTCAAGCGCTTCATGAAGCAGCACAACATCACATGGTTCTGAGCCCTCCTGCCGCCGCGAAGCGTGTCGGGGCCGCTGGCTGACCGGTCATGCGTTTCTCGATCTACCAGGAAAGCCGTCGCGGCGGCCGCAAGATCAACCAGGATCGCATGGGGTACATGTACACCCGCGATTCGCTGTTGATGGTGGTGGCCGACGGCATGGGCGGACATGCGCGCGGCGAGGTGGCGTCGCAGTTGACGCTTCAGACGCTGGCGGCGATCTACCAGCGCGATGCCCAGCCGGTGTTGCGCGATCCGGCGCGCTTTCTCGAGGAATCGGTGCTGGCCGCGCATCGCGAGCTTCACCGCTACCGCGCCGAGCACCGCCTGCCCGAAGCGCCGCGCACGACCATCGTGGCCTGCGTGATCCAGCGCGGCATGGCGACCTGGGCGCACGTGGGCGATTCGCGTCTGTACCTGTTGCGCGGCGGCCGGATCATCGAGCGCACCGTCGATCATTCGCGGGTACAGAATATCGTCAAGGCGGGGTTGATCGACGAAGACAGCGCGCGCGAGCACCCGGAGCGCAACCAGATCTTCAACTGCATTGGCGCGTTCTCGGCACCGGCGGTCGAGGTCAGCCCGCCGATGGCACTGCGCAACGGCGACATCATGCTGCTGTGTTCGGATGGCCTGTGGGGCCCGCTGTCGGACCGGCAGATCGCCGAGGGTTTCCACAGCGACACCATCATGCGCGCAGTGCCCAACCTGATTGAACTGGCGCTGCTGCGCGGTGGCCCCAAGGCCGACAACTGCACGGCGGTGGCGGTGACCTGGGCAGGCATCGAGTCGGTCGAGATGGTGCCGCCGACCGAGGGACCGGTGTCCACACTGATGATCCCCGAAGGCTCGATCGCCTCGACCGTGCAGATTCCGCGCGACGGCGAGATAAGCGATGTCGAACTCACCGAAGACCAAATCGACGATGCGGTGGCCGAGATCAACCGGGCGATCGCGCGCTCGGCGCAGGTCGTGCGCGGTCGCTGAGCGCGTTGCCGGCCCCGCGCCAGCCGCCTGCGCCCGGCGGGCGATCGCGCCGGGCCGGTAGGATTCCGGCTTTGGCAGGTTCGCCGGCCAGCCTCCGATTCGGAACTGAAAGATATGTCTACCACTGCTGTCCGCTCTGACGGCCGCACTGCCGGCCAGTTGCGCCCGGTGCGTCTGACCCGTCACTACACCCGCCATGCGGAAGGTGCCGTGCTGGTGGAGTTTGGCCAGACGCGTGTGATCTGCACCGTGTCGGTGGAGGAGCGTGTGCCTGCGTTCCTCAAGGGAAGGGGACAGGGCTGGTTGACAGCCGAATACGGCATGCTGCCGCGCGCGACCCACACGCGGTCGGACCGGGAGGCGGCCAAGGGCAAGCAAAGCGGCCGGACCCAGGAGATTCAGCGACTGATTGGTCGCAGCCTGCGCGCCGTGGTCGATCTGTCTCGGCTAGGTGAACGGACGCTGCAGATCGACTGCGACGTCATCCAGGCCGACGGCGGCACGCGCACTGCATCGATCACCGGCGCCTTCGTTGCCGTGCACGATGCGCTGTCGGCGCTGCGCGAGCGAAAGGTCCTCGCGGACTGGCCGATCCGCGACTTTGTGGCGGCGGTCTCGGTTGGCATGCATGGTGGCCAGGCGCTGCTCGATCTGGACTACGCGGAAGACTCCAGCTGCGAAACCGACATGAACGTCGTGATGACCGGCGACGGCCGTTTCATCGAGGTGCAGGGCACCGCCGAGGGCGCGCCGTTCACCGAGGAAGAGATGGCGCAGCTGCTGTCGCATGCGCGGGCTGGAATCGCCCAGCTGGTGGCCGCGCAGAAGCAGGCCTTGGCCATCTGACCTGCCGGGGCGGAGTCGCGTGCGATGAAGCGTCTGGTGCTGGCGTCGGGCAATGCGGGCAAGCTGCGCGAGTTCCGGGACCTGCTCGCGCCGCTGTCGGTCGAGGTGGTCTCACAGGCGGAACTGGCGATTGCGCCGGCGGAAGAGCCGTTTGCGACATTCGTCGAAAACGCGCTGGCCAAGGCGCGCCATGCGAGCGCAGCCAGCGGTATGCCAGCACTCGCCGATGACTCCGGCCTGTCGTGCCCGGCACTCGGCGGCGCACCCGGTGTGCGGTCCGCGCGCTTTGCTGGTGCCGACGCTACCGACGCGCTGAACAATGCCCATCTGCTGCGGCAGCTCGATGGCCACGCCGATCGCTCGGGGCACTACACCTGCGTGCTGGTTGCCCTGCGTGCCGCCGATGATCCCGAGCCGCTGATCGCCGAAGCACGCTGGTATGGCCGGATCCTGAAGGTACCGCGCGGCGAGGGTGGCTTTGGCTATGACCCGTACTTCCTGATTCCGGAACTGGGTCTGACGGTGGCCGAACTGACTGCCGAGCACAAGAACCGGATCAGCCATCGCGGCCAGGCGATGGCGCTACTGGCCGATCAGATCGCCGAACGCTGGGACCTCTGACGGTCGCTCACCGCGCATGACGACGATCCCCATCGCTGCGTCCGGGCAGCCGCGCGCTGCCGAGGTGCCGCAGGATGTATCGCATTACCTGCGGCCGGGCACGCTGCGTCTGCCCGCGTTGCCGCCGCTGTCGCTGTACATCCATTTCCCGTGGTGCATCCGCAAGTGCCCGTACTGCGACTTCAATTCGCATGAGCCGCCGGGCGGCGTGTCGACGATTCCGGAGCAACGCTATCTGGATGCGCTGCGCGCCGACCTGGAGTCATCGCTGCCGCTGGTCTGGGGCCGGCGTATCGAGAGCATCTTCATCGGCGGTGGCACGCCGAGCCTGATCAGCGCCGACGGTCTGGCGCGGTTGCTGTCCGACGTGCGTGCGTTGCTGCCGCTGGCCGCCGACTGCGAGATCACGCTGGAGGCCAATCCCGGCAGCTTCGAGGCCGGGCGTTTTGCCGCTTACCGCGACGCGGGCGTGACGAGGCTGTCGATCGGCGTGCAGTCGTTCGATGACGTGCAACTGCATGCGCTCGGACGCGTGCACGACCGCGCGCAGGCGCTTGCTGCGGTCGAGATCGCGCAGCGCCACTATCCGACCTTCAATCTCGACCTGATGTACGCGTTGCCCCGCCAGACGCTTCAGCAGGCGCAGGCCGATGTTGAATTGGCGCTGTCGCTGGCACCGCCGCACCTGTCGCTGTACCAGCTGACGCTGGAGCCGAACACGGTGTTCGCCAAGTACCCGCCGCCGCTGCCCGACGACGATGCGGCAGCCGCGATCCACGAGTGGATCGAGCAGCGGCTCGCAGCGGCAGACTACGAGCACTATGAGGTCTCGGCCTACGCGCGGCGAGGGCACCGGTCCCGGCACAACCTCAATTACTGGCAATTCGGCGACTACCTGGGCATCGGAGCCGGCGCGCATGGCAAGCTGTCGTTTCCGCATCGGGTGCTGCGCCAGGTTCGATTCAGGCAGCCCGCCTCGTATCTGGACAACGCGCAGCAGGGCCGCTTTGTGGCCGAAAGCGTCGAGGTCGCGCGCGCCGACCTGCCGTTCGAGTTCATGCTCAATGCGCTGCGGCTGAATTCCGGGTTCCCGGTGCAGATGTTCACCGAGCGCACCGGCCTGCCGCTTTCGGCCATCGAGCGCGGGCTGGCACAGGCCGAATCCCGCGGGCTTGTGGTCCGCACGCTCGACCGCGTTGAGCCGACGCCGACCGGACGCCTGTTCCTCAGCGACCTGCAGGCGCTCTTCCTGCCCTGATGCCCCCGCTCGGGGCGTTATGCACCAGATAAGTGCATAATGGGGCACATTGGGGAGTCGCCGCTGGTTACCCGTCGCGAGGTGGGGCTGTGGCCCGCTCCCTAAGGGCCTGATGCACAAGGGCGGTGCGATCCGTGAATTGGCCCAGTTCAGGTCGGCACGGATTCTGCTAGCTCACTTCTGCGGTTGTTCGTCGGACACGCGCGTTGTGCTGGACGGCATCGGATTTCGTTTTCACTCACCTAGGAGTTTTCATGGCGACCCCCAAAGAGGTCTTGAAGATGATCGCGGACAACGAAGTCAAGTTCGTTGATTACCGCTTCACCGACACCAAGGGCAAGGAACAGCACGTATCGGTGCCGGCCAAGGCCGTTTCCGATGGCACGTTCGAACACGGCCACCCGTTTGATGGCTCGTCGATCGCCGGCTGGAAGGGCATCGAGGCGTCGGACATGCTGCTGATGCCGGATGCCGGCAGCGCCCGCATGGATCCGTTCCGCGAAGAGAACACGCTGATCCTGACCTGCGACGTGCATGAGCCGTCGACCGGCCAGGGCTATGAGCGCGATCCGCGCTCCCTGGCGCATCGCGCCGAGGCCTACCTGAAGTCCACCGGCCTGGGCGACACCGCCTACTTCGGCCCCGAGCCCGAGTTCTTCATCTTCGACCAGGTGCAGTGGAACAT
>CAZTUT010000060.1:8977-16503 GCA_964616395.1 uncultured Burkholderiaceae bacterium | reverse complement strand
GGCGTCATCTGCGTGAGGTTGCCGATCGGCATCGCGTTGGTGGCGATTGTCTGCTGGTGAATTCGCGACGCGGCGGCGCGAATGCGCTCGGGGGTGTCGAGCATCACGCCGGCCGGCGGCTGGGCAAAGCCGGGGTACGTGGGCCGCTCGGCATGGCAGACCGTGCAGCGCTGGTCGATGATCGGCTGCACCTGTGCAAAGGTCACCGCCGCCGATGCAGCCGGCGCAGGCTTCGCCCGCGGCGCCAGCGCAACCGCCACCGCCAGCAGCAGGGCTACACCGACCGCGGGCAGCGCCCACACCACGCGCCCGCGATGGCGCAACACGAAGAACTGACGGATCAGCGCGCCGGCAAGGATGAACACCGCCAGGATCAGCCAGCCCTGCGGGTGACCGTAGGTCATCGGATAGTGGTTGCTGATCATGATGAACAGCACCGGCAGCGTGAGGTAGGTGTTGTGCACGCTGCGCTGCTTGCCGATCACGCCCGGCCGCGGATCGACCGGCTGGCCGGCCCGCAGTGCCGCCACCATCCGCTTCTGCCCCGGAATGATGTGGAAGAACACGTTCCAGACCATCAATGTGCCCATCAGCGCGCCCACATGGATGTAGGCGGCGCGCGCGCCGAAGACCTGCGCATAGCCCCAGCCAGCGGCCACCAGCAGCAGGTAGACGACGATGGCCAGCGCCAGTTCGCTTTTCAGCGTGCGGCACAGCGTGTCGTAGATGAACCAGCCGACCACCAGCGAGCCGGCCGAAATCGCGATGCCGGCCGGCACCGACAGATCGAGCACCGACCGGTCGATCAGGTAGGTGTTGGCGCCGTACCAGTAGATGATCGCCAGCAGCGCCATGCCCGACAGCCAGGTCGTGTAGGCCTCCCACTTCGACCAGTGCAGGTTGTCGCTGAGCGGCTCGCCGCGCGGGCCGGTGAGGAACTTCTGACTGCAGTAGAAACCGCCGCCGTGCACCGCCCACAGCTCGCCATGCACGCCACGCTCGGCATCCTGCGGCTTCTTGGGCGCCCGCAGCGAGTTGTCGAGCATCACGAAGTACAGCGAGGCGCCGATCCACGCAATGCCGGCCGTGAAGTGCAGCCAGCGCACCGCGAGGTTCAGCCATTCGATGACATAGGTTTCCATGCCGATCCCGTCCTGGAATGCGTGCGATGTGGAACTGCGGGGAGCTACGGACGACTGCGGAACTGCGCGACCACGCGACCGCCGTGGCGACTGCATCGATGTTGTTCTGACGACGCGGCGAGCCGCATTCAATCAATTCCCGATTACTCATACAATCAAAACTTTCTTATTAATTCATCAGCCAATCTGAATGAATGTCACATTGCGGCAGTTGCAGGCCTTCGTTGCCGTGGCGCAACACGGCCAGTTCGCGCTGGCAGCAAACCGGTTGCACGTCACGCCGTCGGCGCTGTCGATGCTGATCCGCCAACTCGAGGAGCAGACCGGCGCGCGGCTGTTCGACCGACACACGCGATTGGTGCGTCTGACCGAGATCGGCGCCGAGTTCCTGCCGGTGGCGCGCAAGGTGCTCGCCGACCTCGACAGCGCGCTGTCGCAATCCCGCGAGCTGTCGGCGTTGCGGCGCGGCCGCGTCAGCCTCGCCACCTCGACCGTGCTGGCCGCCACGGTGATGCCCGAGGCAATCCGGCGCTTTGGCGCACGCTGGCCCGGCATCACGGTGGTGCTGCGCGACGTGGTCGAGCAGGACATCAAGCGGCTGCTGCGCGCCGGTGATGTCGATATCGGCGTCGGCACCGCACTGCATGCCGATGCCGATGTCGACGAGGAGACGCTGCTGTCCGATCGGTTGGTCGCGCTGCTACCGCACGATCATGCGCTGGCGTCGCGACGCGAAATCTCCTGGCGCGAACTGGCCGCTCAACCGCTGATTGCGCTTGCCCAGGGCAGCCCGCTGCGTGCCCTCGCCGACCAGGCGCTCGCAGCCGCTGACGCCGCAGCCCAGCCGGCCTACGAAGTCGGCTTTTCTTCGACTGTGATCAGCATGGTTGCGGCCGGCCTGGGTGTGGCCGCGTTGCCGGTCAATGCGCGTCAGCTCACACCCAAGGTGCGGATCGCTGTCCGGCCGCTTGTTCGGCCCGTCGTGCCGCGGCGTGTGTGCCTGTTCAAGCCTCGCGACCGCGGGCTGTCACCGGCGGCCGAGGCTTTCCGCACGTTTTTACGCGAACACCTGACAGGCGCGGCGCGGAGTCGCTAGCACAGCCGGACCCGCGGCGGATGGAACATCATGCTGTTGTGCCCGGCGTATCGACTGGCACGAACATCGGCCCCCCCGCTGTCTCGACTGCGGCAAACGGTGTTCCGAACAGCATGCCGAGGCGCTCGGCCGTCAGCACCTGCTGCACCTCGCCCGCGTGCCAATGCCCATCGCCCGACAGCAGCAGCACGTGGGTGGCCAGGCGGCGCGCAGCGTTAACGTCGTGCATCGACGCCACCAGCGTGCGCCCGTCAAGCGAACCGAGCCGGCGCAGCACCAGCTGCTGGTGCCGCGGATCCTGATGCGACGTGGGCTCGTCCAGCAGCAGCAGCGGCGCATCCTGCGCCAGCGCCGTGGCCAGGGCGACGCGCTGACGTTCGCCGCGCGACAACGTGCGGACATCGTGATCGGCCAGCGCCGCGCAGTCGAGTTGGCCAAGCTCATCGAGCGCGCGACGCATGCCGTCGGCATCATCGGCGCCGAACCGGTAACGCGCGGTCAACACGGTGTCGAGCGCGCTGGCGGCGAACGGGTCGACCCAGCGATCGGTGACAAGCGCGCGCACGCCGGCCAGCGCCTCGATCTGCCAGCGGCCGAAATCACGGCCGGCGAGCTGCACCTCGCCACGCTCGGCACAGTGCAGTCCGGCCAGCACCGACAGCAGCGTCGACTTGCCGGCACCGTTGGGCCCCAGGATCACCCAGCGCTGGCCGCGCTCGACGTCGAGGTCCAACGCCTCGACCAGCCGCCGCCCCCCGATCTCCAGCGTGACGCCACGCAGGCGGATGACGTTCGATGGCAGCGCATTCATCGCCCAGCTTCCCTTCAGCGCCGCTGCAACAGCCACAGGAACACCGGCACGCCGATCAGCGCGGTCACCACGCCGACCGGCAACTGAATCGGCGCGAACAGGCTGCGCGCGGCGGTATCGGCGGCAAGCACCATCAGGCCGCCGGCGAGCGCAGCCGCCGGCAGCAGGAAGCGCTGATCGTTGCCGATCGCCAGCCGCAGCAGATGCGGGACCACGAAGCCGACGAATCCGACCGCACCCGCCAGCATCACGGCAGTTCCGGTGGCCAGTGCTGCCAGCACGACCAGCAGCCGGCGGCGCTGCGCCACGTCCACGCCCTGCGTGACCGCCTGCGCGTCGCCGCGCAGCATCAGGTTCAGCGCCCGCGCTTGCGCCCGCGCCAACCACAGCACCAACACCAGCACAGCGAGCGCAGCCAGCGCATGCGTCAGATCGGTCGCGCCGCCCAGATCGCCCAGCAGCCAGAACATCATGCTGCGCAACTGCGCATCCGGGGCGAGCGTCAGGATGACCGACAGCAGCGCCGTGCAGAACGCCGCGATCATCACGCCGGTCAGCAGCACGCGCGTGGTGGCCTCGTCACCGCGCAGCGCATCGCGCAGGTACAGCGCGCGGTGCGCGAGCACGAAAAGCAGCGCCAGCGCCGCCAGCGCGCCGGCGGCGCTGGCCACCTGCATCCAGAACAGCGACGCACCGAGCGCCATCGCGCCCAGCGCCGCCACCGCGGCGCCGCCGGACAGGCCCAGCACGTAGGGGTCGGCCAGCGGATTACGCAGCAAGGCCTGCAGGATCGCGCCGGACAGGCCAAGCAGCGCGCCGACCGCGAAGGCGCTGAGCGCGCGCGGCAGTCGCACCTGCAAGACCGAGGACGCCAGCGGATCGGCGTTGCCCGCCAGTGCCGCCAGCAGCCGGTCGATCGGCACCGCTACGCTGCCGATCGACAGCGCCGCCAGCAGCGCCACCACCGCTGCCAGCAGCAGCGCGACCAGCGCGCGGCGCGCGCGCGGATCGCTGGCGGGTCGCATCGCGGCCATGCGCAAGCCGCCGGCTACATCCGCCACTGGACGCCGCCGAACACGGAGCGACCCCAGGTGTTGTAGCCATCGACCAGCGTGTACTTCTCGTCGAGCAGGTTCTCGGCGCGCAGCGTCAGCGACAGTGCCGGCGTGACGCGCCACTGCGCGACCGCGCGCAGCAGCGTGTAGGCCGGCAGGGCCTTGCGGGTGAATGTGTTGACGTCGAAGTCATCGCGTGCGGCCACCCAGGACGCCTCGCCACCGATCCGCAGCGTGCCGCTGTCGTGGAACAGGCCGAGGTTGAAGCTGCGCGGCGCGCGCCGCACCAGGCGCTGGCCGGTGGCCTCGTCTTCGGTCCTGAGCCAGTTGGCGTTGCCCTCGACCTGCCAGGCGCCGCGCCGCAGTGCGGCCGACAGTTCGACGCCCTCGACGCGGGCGCGCGCGATGTTCTCGGCCTGGAAGGTGGCGGCGTTGTACTGCACCAGGTCGCGCGTGCGACTGCGGTAGACCGACAGCGCGGCACGCGCCCCCTGCTCGGCGTTCGCGTAGCGCAACCCCGCCTCCTCGCTGCGCGCGCGCTCGGGCTTGAGCGACGGGTTGCCGTAGAACGGGTAGTACAGGTCGTTGAAGCTGGGCGCGCGAAACGCGGTGGAGGCCTGCAGCGTGGCGCGCAGCCTCGGCGTCAGCGCATAGCCGTAGGCAACCAGCCAGGTGTCGGCGCTGCCGACATCGGAGTAGTCGTCATGACGGACATTGATCTGCACCTGATGCCGGCCCTCGCCTTGCGTGCGGCCGGTGACGCCAAAGCGCAGCGAACTGGCATTGCGCGTGAAACGCGTGTAGACGTTGCTGAAGGTCGGGTCGTAGCCGGTGGAGCCGCCGCGCTGGTCGAGGTACTCGGCGCCAAGCTGCGCAGTCACGGTATCGGCCAGCCGCGCATCGAGCTCGGCCTGCGCATCGCGATTGCGGGCACTGAACGTGCCGTTGTTGAACGAGAACGGTTCGCTGCTGCGATTGGTGCTGTGTTCGGCGGTCTCGCCCGCCAGCAGCCTCAGGGTCCAGACATCGGTCAGCTTGTGCCGCGCCTGCAGGCGCCACGCATCGGTGCGGGCCTCCTCGCTTTGCGTGGCCGCCGGACCGTCGGCGGTCGAGTCGAAGTCCGTTCGGTTGCGCTGCGCCCAGGCCGACAGTCCGATCGACGTGGCGTCGCCCAGCCGCTGCTGGATCCGCAGTACGCCGCTGCGCTGGCGGTTGCCGTCGAGATCGGCGTTGGCGCCGGGCGCGAACGGCCCCGGCACGATCTGCGCGGTATCGATCGCCGAGAACGGCTCGCTGCGGCGCGCGGCGGCGGTGGCCGACAGCCGCGTCTGCCCGAAGGCCCGGCTGGCGCTGAGGCTGCCGCCGGCGGTCGAGCCGCTGCCCGCCTCGGCACTCACCACAACCTCGTTGCCCTGCGTAGCGCCGCGCGTGAAGATCTGGATCACGCCACCGACGGCCTCGGAGCCGTACAGGCTCGACAGGTTGCCGCGCACGATCTCGATGCGATCGATGGTGTCGACACTGATGCCGCCGAGCGCGGCAAAGCCGCCGGTCGCGGTGTTCAGCCGCATGCCGTCGATCAGCACCAGCAGTTGTCCGCTGCCGGCGCCGCGCGCGAACACCGAGGTCTGGCTGCCGGGGCCGCCGCTTCGCACGAATTGCAGTCCGGTCTGCCGGCCCAGCAGTTCGACCAGTTCGGTGGCCTGCACGCGCTCGAGATCGGCGCGCGTGAGCACCGTGACCGGCGCCAGCGCCTCGTCAAGCTTCTGCTCGACCCGGGCGCCGCTGATCACCACGGGCGCGAGCGATGCCGGCTGCGCCAGCACCGAGGTGGAAAGGACGCAGGTCGCCGCTGACAATGTCAGCACGACCCGCAACGGCCGCGGACGCGGCAACACGGAACAAACCATCTGGAAACCTCCCGATCCCGCCGGCCCACCGCCGGCAAAAAACGACCGGACGGACAGGGATGAGGATTCGCGAGGACGGCCCGCGCCATGAACTGGCATGCCGACCGTCGACGACCGCCACGCCCCGTGACCCGTCCACGACCGATGCGCCGCCACTTCAGGCAGCGCGTCTCGGACCCCTGGCCGGTCTCCGGGCTGCAGTGCGACCTTCGCGCCTTCCCGCAATCGTTCGGGAACGATTGCAGTGGCTGCTGCGAAAGCGGCCGCGCCGTTCTGCGTGTTGTCGGCGCGACGACTGCTTACCGTTGCGGGGGCAGCACAGGTTCGCTCGGCGGCTCTCTCCCATCCGCCGCGCTCCTGTTTCCCGTTTCACCGTGGCGGCCCAGCAGGGACCCCACGACACCAAGGACACGGGAATACTAGCAGCGGCGCCCACAACGAACGATTGATGCAGGCCAAGTCCGGGCGCCCGACGGCCGCGGTGATACGATTTCGCGCATGATCGAGGATCTTGAAGCGCTGCACTCCAAGCTCGCGGAACTGCGTTCGCGCGTGATGCATCTGCGCGAGGAGAACCAGCAGTTGCGCCAGCAACTGGCCACCTCGCAGAGCGAGGCCAGTGGCCTGCAGGCGCGCATGGGCTCCGCGTTGCAGCGGATCGACGCATTGCTGGCGCGACTGCCGGCCGCCGATGGATCCGAGCGCGCCGGTTGATCGCGCGCAGCGCAGCCACCACGCGTTGAAGCGCCCCCGAGGGCAGAGGACATGACGATGAGCAATCAGCCGGCCAGCCCTGTCGAGCAGGTCGCCGTCAACGTGATGGGCCGCGAGTACCTGCTCGCCTGCACGCCGGAAGAAAAGGCGGACCTGCTGGCCTGCGCGCGCTACATCGACCAGAAGATGTGCGCGATCCGCGACAACGGCAAGGTGATGGGCGCCGACCGCATCGCAGTGCTGGCCGCGATGCAGGTCGCGCAGGAACTGCTGACCGCGCGCGCCACGGACGGCTCGGCCATTGGCGAGGCGCGGCGGCGCATTCGCGAGCTGAACAAGCTTGCCGACGAAATCCTGGCGCCGCAGGAAAAGCTGTTCTGACACCTGCTTTGCAGGCGCTGCCACCCCCCGGCGGCTACAATCCACGCTCCCTGCGGTGTTCGCGCAAAGGCCCTTTCGTTCCTTGAACCTATGCGCTTTGCGCAAGGTCGTTGAGCTCGCTGCGTAGTGCGATCGGCACGCGTCTGCTGAACCTAAGCGTTGCGGACAACGACCACCCTGAACCGATGGTTCAGGACATCGGGCCGGGCGGCACAGGCGGGGCACTCTTTCGCGGGGCGCGCGAGAACGCGGCGCCCCTTTTCACATGGTCTCTCGCAGCACGCACTACTGGTTGATGAAGTCCGAGCCGTCGGAGTGCTCGATCGACGACGCGCTCGCGGCTCCCGGCGCCACCGTGCCCTGGAAGCTGATCAGCGGTGGTTTGGCCGCCGCCGTCTGAGCCGTTGGCGATGTTGA
>CAZTUT010000060.1:0-8967 GCA_964616395.1 uncultured Burkholderiaceae bacterium | reverse complement strand
GCCACCGTGCCCTGGACCGGCGTGCGCAACTATCAGGCGCGCAACTTCATGCGCGACCAGATGGCCCCCGGCGATGGCGTGCTGTTCTATCACTCGAGTTGCGCCGAGCCGGGCATTGCCGGGCTGGCCGAGGTGGCGAGCCCGGCCTACCCCGATGCCACCCAGTTCGACCCGCAAAGCAAGTACCACGACACGGCCGCGCGGCCCGAGGCGCCGCGCTGGATCCACGTTGACATTCGCGCGCTGCGCAAGACGCGCCTGATCGGCATCGCCGAGCTGCGCCAACACCCCGAACTGGAAGACCTGCTGATCCTTCGGCGCGGCAACCGGCTGTCGATCACGCCGGTCACGGCCGCGCAGTGGCGCTTCATCACCGCGCGACTTCTGAAGGCATCCGCCTGACATGACACTGGTCGAGCTGGGCGGGCTACTGATCCTGGGCTCCGGCATCGGCTTTCTCGCCGGCCTGTTCGGCGTCGGCGGCGGCATGCTGATGGTGCCCTTCATGACCGTGTTCCTGACCGCGCAGAAGGTGCCGATCGAGCACGCGGTGCATATGGCGATCGCCACCTCGCTGGCGAGCATCATGTTCACGTCGATCTCGTCGGTACGCGCGCATCACCAGCGCGGCTCGGTGCTGTGGCCCGCCGTGCGCGCGCTGGCACCCGGCATCCTCGCCGGCTCGCTGATCGGCGCGCAGATCGCCGCGGCCATGCCGACCACGCTGCTGACGCTGCTGTTCGTTGCCTTCGTCGGCTTCTCGGCCACCCAGATGCTGCGCAATCGCAAGCCCAAGCCCAGCCGCGAACTGCCCGGCACGGCCGGCATGGTCGGCATGGGCGGCGTGATCGGGCTGCTGTCGAGCTTCGTTGGCGCCGGCGGCGGCTTCGTCTCGATCCCGTTCATGGTCTGGTGCAACATCGCCATGCAAAAGGCGGTCGGCACGTCCGCCGCGCTGGGGTTTCCCATCGCGGTCGCAGGAACGATCGGCTATGTGATCGCCGGCTGGCGTGAACTCGGGCCGCCGACGTGGCAGTTCGCCGGGTTCGTGTACCTGCCGGCACTGCTGGTCGTGAGCGCCGCCAGCGTGATGTTCGCGCCGCTCGGTGTGAAGGTCGCGCACGCCACCGATGTGGTGCGGCTGAAGCGCTGGTTCGCCTTCCTGCTGTACGGGCTGGCGGGCTTCATGCTGTACAAGGTACTGAGCCACTGACGGCCGAGGCTGCAATGGGGCAGGCAGCATTCGCCGCCTGCCGTCCGCCCGCCAACCGCCTGCGTTCCGCCCGTCTTGCGTTTGCCGGCACCGCGCCGTCAAAACAGCCGCGTCACGCGCTGACGCGCCCGCTCACTTGAGCAGGCTGCGCAGCATCCACGCGGTCTTCTCATGGACCTGCAGTCGCTGCGTCAGCAGGTCCACGGTGGCCTCGTCGCCCCCCTTTTCGGCCGCAGGGAAGGCTGCACGCAGCGTTCGCGTCACTGCTTCGTGTCCGGCCACCAGCAGACGGACCATGTCGAGCGCTGCCGGCACGCCGTCGGTCTCCTTGATCGACGACAGCCGCGCAAACTCACGATAGGTGCCGGGGGCCGGGTAGCCGAGCGAGCGGATGCGCTCGGCGATCGCATCGAGCGCAGTCCACAGTTCCGTGTACTGCTCCATGAACATCAGGTGCAGCGTGTTGAACATCGGCCCTTCGACGTTCCAGTGGAAATTGTGGGTCTGCAGGTACAGCGTGTAGCTGTCGGCCAGCACGCGCGACAGGCTGGCCACGATCTTCTCGCGATCCTTGTCGCCGATGCCGATGTCGATTGCCGGTGCGGCCAGTGGCCCTGCCTTCTTTTCCGACTTGCCCATGTTGACTCCTCTTTGATTCACGATGGAGGGAATCGTAGCCAGCCCGCCGTCGCCCTGCCAATCGGGTTTGCAGATGGGCGCGTTAGCGTGGATCAATGCTGCTGCGCGGGCAGATCGAGCCGGGTCACGCCGGGCAGGTTGCACTTGAGGATGGCCTTGCGAACCGCCTCGATCGCTGCGGCGCGCGTGAAGCTCTTGCGCCACAGCAATACCACGCGCCGGTCGGGCACGGGCGCCTTGAACGGGCGGTACTCGATCAGCGAGTTGCGCCCGACCTTCTGCGGCACCGACGTGATCGGCATCACGGTCACGCCCACGCCGGAGGCGACCATCTGCCGGATCGTCTCCAGCGACGAACCTTCGAAGGTCTTCTGCATGCCTTCCGCCGCGATCGAGAACCGGGACAGTTCAGGGCAGACCTCGAGCACCTGATCGCGGAAGCAGTGCCCGCTGCCCAGCAGCAGCATGGTCTCCTTCTTCAGGTCCTCCGAGGCAATCGCCTTGCGACCGGTCCACGGATGGCCCTGCGGCATCGCCACCATGAACGGCTCGTCGTAGACCGGCTGGATCATCAGACCAGTCTCCGGCAGCGGTAGCGCCAGGATGGCGACATCGACATCGCCGTTCTTGACCAGTTCGAGCAGCTTGACCGTCAGGTTCTCGCTGAGCAGCAGCGGCATGCGCGGCGCATCCTTCAGCAGCACGCGCACCAGTTCGGGCAGCAGGTACGGCCCGATCGTGTAGATCACGCCGATGCGCAGCGCACCGGCGAGCGGATCCTTGCCCTGCTTGGCGATCTCCTTGACCTTGGCCGCCTCGTCCAGCACCCGCTGCGCCTGCGACACGATGCGCTCGCCGGCGGGCGTGAGCGTGATCTCGTTGCTGCGTCGCTCGAACAGCAAGGTGCCGAGTTCGTCCTCGAGCTTCTTGATCGCCACTGAAAGCGTTGGCTGGCTGACGAAGCAGGCCTCGGCGGCACGGCCGAAATGACGCTCCCGCGCCACCGCGACGATGTAACGCAATTCGGTCAGGGTCATGGCGACGCTCCCGGTCAGGCCGGCTGACGAGCCGGCGTCTCGGCGAAGATCGACAGGTACATCGGGTAGAGACTGGCCTGCACGACCGTCATCAGCACCAGCGCGATCGGCGCAGTCAGCAGCGCCAGGATATCGCGCGACGGGATGATCGCCGCCAGCACTGCGAGCGCAATCACGCTGGCCAGCAGCACCAGCGCGAGTGCGGTCACGCCATACAGCAACATCGCGCCGAAGTTGCGCAGCATCGCAACCGCGCTGCCGAACATGGCCTTGGGCGGCGACATGCCGTGCCAGCCCGCGAGTAGCGGCGCGAACAGCATCAGAACAAGCACCGGCAGGTACAGGAGCACGCGCACCAGCGCTGCCTGCAGAGGCAGTTCCTCGATCGACGCCGGCGACGCGTCACCGACGGGTGCTGGAACCAACAGCATGGCCAGCAGCGCCACCAGCATCAGCAGCGCACCGTTGACCAACCCGAGCCGGAACAGGGTGTCGCGCATGCGCGTGTCCCGGAAAGTCTGGACGTACTGCGCCAGCGTCGGCGCGCGGCCCTGGTCGACTTCACGACAGCACTGCATCAGGCCCACGGTCGCGAACGGACTCACCACACCGGACAGAAACGGGCCGATGAAGGGCAGCAGCGCCGGCAGCAGCAGCAGGGTCAGATAAGCGCCGACCATGGCCGGCAATCCAAGCGGCTGGCGGCGCAACAGGCGCAGCCCGCCGAGAAGCCAGCGCGGGCCGGCAGCAGCAGGAACGGAATTGATCAGCATGGGTCCGAAAGATACTAGACCGCCATGACCGCTGATGAAGCCGCATCGAGCAACACCGAGGACCGCGTGTCGCGGCAGCGCTCAGACCCGTGCAACCGCGCTCGCTCGCACGGCGCAACACATCGACGCAGCGTTGCGAGCGTTCAGTCGATCCAGGGCGGCGAGGAATCCGCGATCCGCTGCTTGAGCACGCGTTCGAAGCGAACCGGATCATGTGGCGTCAGCAGCGTGGCCGGACGTGGCATGTAGACGTCGTAGAGCCGCGAGATCCAGAACCGCAGCGCCGCCGCCCGCAGCACCGTGGGCCAGGCCCGATGCTCGTCGTCGCGCAGCGGCCGTACCGCGTGATAGGCAGCCAACAGTGCCGCGGCGCGCTGCCGGTCGAAAACGCCGGTCTCCACATCGGCGCACCAGTCGTTGACGGTCACCGCGAGGTCATACAGCCACAGCGTGCAGCCGGCGAAATAGAAGTCGATGACGCCGCCGACCTCGGCTGCATTACCCTCACCCTCCCACAGCACGTTGTCGCGGAACAGGTCGGCATGCACCGGCCCGGCCGGCAGCAGTTCAAAGCCGGGGCTACGGAAGAAACTGTCCTGGTGAATGACCTCTTCGGCCAGCAGCGTGAACAGATGATCGGGCACATGCGGTTCGAGCCTGGGCAGCGTGCTCTTCCACCAGCCGATACCGCGCAGATTGGGCTGGAAGCGCGGATAGTCGGCCGCGGCCAGATGCATGCGCGCCAGCAGCGAGCCGATGCGGGCGCAGTGGTGCATGCCGGGTGCCGCCACCCAGCGCCCAGGTACCCGCGTGACGATGGCGGCCGGCTTGCCGCGTGCCTCCGACACCAGGCTGCCGGCAAGGTTCGGCTGCGGTGCGGGCACGGGAAGCCCCTTGAGCGCCAGATGGCGCATCAGTTCGAGGTAGAACGGCAACTGCGCTGCCGTCAGTCGCTCGAACAGCGTCAGCACCCAGCGGCCGCCGCGCGTGGTGACGAAGTAATTGGTGTTCTCGATACCAGCGGAAATCGGCTCGAAGCTGTCGACCTCGCCGAGCGTGTAGTGCGCCAGCAGGCGGGTGACGTCGTCGAGCGAAAGCGGGGTGAAGACTGCCATGGGCGCGGACCGGCGGCGGCAGGCTGCCGCCGCAACGCTCAGAAGTCGAGCTTGAAGAAGTTGGGAACCGACAGTCCGGAGCTCAGTTCATGCACGGAAAGCGGCCGCTGCCCTTCGCGGTTCTGCACCGTGTAGCTGCGAGTCGATCCAGCCGGCGTGACGGTGATCTCGACCACGCGGTTACCAACGCGGCGCTGATCGATACGGGTCTCAGGCGCGACCTTGCGCGCGGGCGGCAGGTCGGCGATGGAGACGTCGTCTGCGATGGGCGCTGCGAGGCCAGGCGCAGGCACGACCTTGGGACGGATCACATCGGCCTCGCCGGCCGGCAGCGGCGGCGGCAGATCGACGGGCTGCGCATGCAGCGGCGGCGAAACCAGCGCCGCAGTACCCAGAAGGGACACGGCCAACAGGCGGAGGCAAACATTCATGACCATCATTGTAGACACCGTAACGACAGCCAGCCCGTCGCCGGGGTGCGTCAGGCTGCCTGCAGCTTGGCGATGGCCAGAGCCAGTTCCTTTATGCCGTACGGCCCGAAGTTGATGCGCGCCCGCGCATCGGTACCGGCGCCTTCAAGCTTGACGATCACGCCATCGCCGAACTTGGCATGCACGACGTTCTGCCCGACCCGGAAGCCGTGCACCGGCTTGTCCGCGCCGATACGCGCGCCAGCGGACGACGGCGCGCTGTTGGCGGCATCGTCCCAGGCTGACTGCCATGCCGCTGCGCCACGACCGAGCCCCTGGCCTTCGCGAAGCCGCGGCGTCAGCCACTTGATCGCCTGCTCGGGCAGTTCCTCGATGAAGCGGCTGCGCATGCCATAGCGGGTCTGGCCATGCAGCATCCGCGTCTGCGCGAAGCTCATGTACAGGCGCTTGCGCGCGCGCGTGATGGCCACGTACATCAGCCGGCGCTCTTCTTCCAGGCCATCGAGCTCCTGCACGCTGTTCTCGTGCGGGAACAAGCCCTCCTCGATCCCGGTGATGAAGACCGCGTTGAATTCCAGTCCCTTTGCCGCATGGACTGTCATCAGCTGCAGCGCGTCCTGGCCGGCCTCGGCCTGGTTGTCACCGGCCTCCAGCGACGCATGCGACAGGAAGCCGGCCAGCGGCGACGGAATCGCACTGGCGGCCTCGGCCGCGATCGCACCCGGCGCATCCTGCGTATAGCCCTCCTCCGACACGAACGCGCTGGCGGCGTTGACCAGTTCCTCGAGGTTTTCGACGCGTTCCTGGCCTTCCTTCTCGCCGCGGTAGTGCTGGATCAGGCCGCTGCGCTCGATCGTCAGTTGCACGATCTCCTTCAGCGACAGCGGCTGCGCCTCGAAGCGCAGCCCCTCGATGAGCTTGACGAAAGCCGCCAGCTTCGTGCCGGCGGCACCGGCAAGCCGGTCCACGCCCGCATACAGGCTGAGGCCCGCGGCGCGCGCGGCGTCGGACAACTGCTCGAGCGTGCGCGCGCCGATGCCGCGCGGCGGGAAGTTGACCACGCGCATGAACGCCGTGTCGTCGGCCGGGTTCTCGACCAGCCGCAGGTAGGCCAGCGCGTGCTTGATCTCGGCGCGCTCGAAGAAGCGCAGGCCGCCATAGACGCGGTACGGAATGCCGGCGTTGAACAGCGCGTGTTCGATCACGCGCGACTGCGCGTTGGACCGGTACAGCACCGCGATCTCGCTGCGGGTCGAGCCCTCGGCGATCAGGCCGCGTACCTCGTCGACCAGCCAGGCGGCTTCAAGGCCGTCGGAGCCCGCCTCGAACAGGCGCACCGGCTCGCCATGGCCGGCGTCGGTCCACAGTTCCTTGCCCAGACGCGACGCGTTGTTGCGGATCAGCGCGTTGGCCGAATCGAGAATATGGCCGTGAGAGCGGTAGTTCTGCTCGAGCTTGATCACATTGCGTACCCGGAACTCGCGCTCGAAGTCGGCCATGTTGCCGACGTTGGCCCCGCGGAACGCGTAGATCGAGTTGTGGGTGAGCAGGCCGTTGGCGGCGAAGTTGTGGGTGCCCTCGATATTGAGGTCGTACACGGTGACCAGCGCCGGCGCGTGCGTCTCGACATTCGTGATGATGTCGTAGTCGCCCTTGTCGTCGAAGATCGCCATGCCCGGGCGCACGTACTGGGCCGGGATCATCGGCAGGTAACCACGGCCCAGCCGCGCCCGCTGCAGCAGGCGGCCATTGAGGATGGCGCGCAGGCGCGTGGCATCGGTGACCGCATGGCCGTAGTCGCGGCGCCAGAACTGCACGTACCAGCCGCCGCTGCCGGCTTCCTGCTTGTGGACCTGGAATCCGGCCGCGGCGACTTTCTGCATTGCCACTTCGGTCGAGATGCGGGCATAGACACGGTGATCCGGCTTGCCGCGCCGCGAATCGCTGCACAGGCTGACCAGCACGTCGCCTGGCGTGCCGAAGGTCGGGCGACGACGCTCGGCCGGATGCTCGAGGTCGAGCCCCAGGTCCTTGAGCAGCCACTGCGCCGACCTCTCGGTATTGACCTGGGAAAATTCGGCCGGCACATGCTGCTTGTCGGTGGACACGAACTTGCGCGTGGGCAGCCCGTACTTCAGCGACAGCACGTTCATCCGCTCGCGCGCCTCGTGCTCCTCGTCGAAGGCATCGATCACCCAGCAGTGCTCGCTGCCTTCCTGGCGGGCGCGCTGGCGGAACCCCGGAACGGTCTTGCCGTCGCGCCGCTCGCTGCGATGGCCGCTGACGGCCAGCCGGTAGCCGACGCCCGGCTTGTTCATCAGATGAAGGAAGTACTTGGCCGGCATCTGGCCGACCGTATAGCCGGCAAAGTGCACATGCTCGAGCGTGCTGGTGATCTGGCGACCCTTCTGCGTGTGCAGCGTGATGAGCGCAATCCGCTCCTGCCGTTCGAACACCTTGGTGACGCGGGCCGCGCCAATGCGGCCGCCGCCGACCGCCGAGCGCACCATGTCGTCGACCTGGATCTCCTCGATCAGCTTGAAGCGACCGTCATCCATCGTGATCTTGGTGCCTGCGACCAGACATTGGTCGTCGTCGCCGACCGCGAAGATGGCGCCGGTGCCTTCTTCGCCATCGACGCGCCCGGCCAGCTGCTTGAGCCAGCGGTACTGCAGCACATTGGTGTCCTGGAACTCGTCGACCAGGATGTGGCGAAAACGCTGGTTGTAATGACGCCGCAGCGGCTCGTTACGCGCAAGAAGCTCGTGGCAGCGCAGCAGCAGCTCTGGAAAGTCGACCACGCCCTCGCGCTGGCACTGCTCGTCGTACAGCCGGTACAGCTCGACGAACTTGCGGTTGAAGTCGTCGTTGGCCTCGACCTGGCCGGCGCGCAGGCCAGACTCCTTGGCGCTGTTGATGAAGAGCTGCAGGTTGCGGGGCGGGTACTTCTCGTCGTCGACGTTGTGCGCTTTCAGCAGGCGCTTGATCGCCGATAGCTGGTCCGCGGTGTCGAGAATCTGGAAGGTCTGCGGCAGGTTGGCGTCGCGATGGTGCGCACGCAGCATCCGATTGCACAGGCCGTGAAAGGTGCCGACCCACATGCCGCGCGTATTGATCGGCAGCATGGCGGTCAGGCGCGCCAGCATTTCCTTGGCGGCCTTGTTGGTGAAGGTGACCGCGAGGATGCCCTGCGGGCTCACCTGTCCGGTCTGGATGAGCCAGGCGATGCGCGTGGTCAGCACGCGCGTCTTGCCCGACCCGGCACCCGCGAGGATCAGCGCCGACTGGTTCGGCAGGGTGACCGCGGCCAGTTGCGGCGGGTTCAGGCGATCCAGGAGAGTGGACATGGCGCCAATTCTAGGGGGCGGACGTCGGAATCGGGACTGTAGCGCGTGTCACATCGTTCGTAGTGCAAGGACGCGACGAAATGGCGGGTCAACTCAACCGTTCGGCGGTTGCACTTGACGCCAATATGCGGCATCCCGACCTCGGGTACGGATGACAATAATCGCGCGGGTCCGGCGCCGGCTGCCTTGACGCAGCACACCGGATGTTCGAATTGAAGGGGAACCGGATGGATGACGCTGATCGCCTGCCGCCTGCGGCAGGCCCGACCGAAGTGAATGCAGGTAATGGCCAGCCTTTACAGGGTGGCGAGGGCTCCGAGCCCATCACCGAAACATCGGTCGATCCAGCACGTCCGGCCGCGCAGAGCGGTCTGTTCCGCGCGGCGCTCGGCACGCTGGCGGCAGCGGCACT
>CAZTUT010000059.1:0-16675 GCA_964616395.1 uncultured Burkholderiaceae bacterium | reverse complement strand
AGCCCACCAGCACCAGCACAAGCGCCAGCGGGTAGCGCGGATCGGCGCGAATCACGTCCCCCGCGGCCAGCACGACATCGAGGTCGTAACTGCCGACCATCTGCCCCAGCAGTAGCACGCCGGCCAGAAGCGCCAGACCACCGGCACCAGTAATGGCAAGCGCCATCCTGGCGCCTTCGCGCGCCTCTCGCTGCGTCCGCCAGTAACCGATCAGCAGGAACGACGCCAGGCTGGTCAATTCCCAGAAGATCACCATCAGGATCAGGTTGTCAGCGAGGACGATTCCGAGCATCGCCCCCATGAAGGCGAGCAGGTACGTGAAGAACCGGCGCGCCGGATCCTCGTCCTTCAGGTAGTAGCCGGCGTACAGCACCACCAGCGCACCGATGGCCGTGATAAGCAGCGCGAACAGCCACGCCAGCCCGTCGACACGGAAGCCGAAGGCAAGCGACATCGCCGGAATCCAGTCGACCCGCCATCGCAGCACCTCGCCGGCAAACACCGCCGGCGCGGCCGCCAGCGTCAATGCGAGCGCAGCAAGTGCCACCAGACCCGCAACCCACGCGCACGACCGGCGCCGGTGTGCCGGCAGCACAGACACGGCCACGGCGCCGATGAACGGCAGCAGCGCAAGAACGAGGAGAGACACCGCCGGCAGTTGCATCAGGCTGGAAGCGGGTTGAAGTCGTGGGGGCGGACGACCGCCTGCAGACGCGTGCGCATCAGCCGCACCGAGCCGTATCTATCAGGCGCAGCAATCGCGTCCTCACACCGGCCGACGGCGCAACAGCACGACCGCGAGTGTCACCACGGTCAGCGGAATCACGAACATCAGCATCACGCCGGAGAACACTGGCAACGCGTCATGCTCCTGCGCCGCCAGGATCAGGTAGGCCACGTACGCCGCGTAGTAGCCGACGAACACCGCGCCCTCCCAGCGCGCGATCTCACGACCCGTGAAGAACACCGGCAGGCAGGCCAGCGCGACGGCCAGCATCACCCAGATATCGAAGTTCAGCAGCGACGGCGCAAGCGGCAGGCCCGCCGGCGCCACAATGCCTGCGAGGCCCAGGCAGCCGAGAATGTTGAACGTATTGCTGCCGACCACATTGCCGACCGCAATGTCGCGCTCGCCCTTCACAGCGGCGGTGATCGAGGTTGCCACCTCGGGCATCGAGGTACCCGCCGCAACGATCGTCAGGCCGATGATCAGATCGCTGACGCCAAGTGCCCGGGCAAACGCAACGGACGCTGTCACCAGCCAGTTGGACCCCAGCACCAGAAGCACCAGACCGGCGACGACCAGCAGCACCTGCACGCTCCAGTGACGGTCCCAGGCCGCACTGCGCGGAAGCTCGGCGGTCAGTTCGGCGACCGCCTCGCGCGAGGCGCGCCGCGACTGCACGATCAGGAACACCGTGTAGACAATCATGAGTGAAAAGAGGATGGCCGCGTCCGAGCGCGACAGCGTGCCGTCATAGCCCAACGCCAGCAGCAGCAGCGAGGCGCCGATCATGATCGGCACTTCCTGACGGATCAACTGCACATGCACGAGCAGCGGCACGATCAGCGCGCTGAGGCCGAGGATGAACAGCACGTTAAAGATGTTGCTGCCGACGACGTTGCCCACGGCAATGTCGGTGCGGCCCTCGAACGCCGCCCCGACGGACACCGCGACTTCAGGAGAAGACGTCCCGAAAGCGACGATGGTCAACCCGACCACCAGGGGTGAAACCCCGAAGGAAAGCGCCAGCGCTGACGCGCCGCGCACCAGCGACGTTGCGCCGATCACGAGCGCGACCAGCCCTGCGAGGAACAGGAGAGCGTTCATCGTCAACCGAAAGAGACGTACATCCCCACATCATCGGGTCAATGCGGCGGCGCGCAAGGTCGGGGAAACACGATCTTGCCTGTCTGCATCAGCGGAAAAAGACGAAAGTCAGCAGCACGAACAGCGGCAGCAGGATGCCGCCCGACCACAGCATGTACCCGAAGAAGCTGGGCATCTTCACGCCTCGCGACTCGGCGACCGCCTTGACCATGAAGTTCGGCGCGTTGCCGATATAGGAATTGGCGCCCATGAAGACGGCACCGGCTGAAATCGCGGTCAGCGTGGCAGCCATCGGGCCCATCAGCGTCGCTGCGTCGCCGCCGGCCAGGTTGAAGAACACCAGATAGGTTGGCGCGTTGTCGAGGAAGCTCGACAGCATGCCGGTCAGCCAGAAGTACATGGTGTTGTTAGGCGCGCCGTCCGGGCCGGTCACCATCGCCACCAACGGCGCCAGCGCGCCCTTGCTGCCCGCCTGCAGGATCGCCAGCACGGGAACGATGGTGATGAAGATGCCGGCGAACAGCTTGGCCACCTCCAGCATCGGGCCCCAGTCGTAGTGATTGGCGCGGCGGATGTCGTGCGGCGTGAACTTCATCGACATCACGGTCAACGCGATCAGGCTGACATCGCGCACGAGATTCTGAAGCTCGACCTGGGTGCCGAACACGTTGAACGCGATGCCCGGCTTCCAGATGCCCGAAATCAGCACCGACAGCAGGATCAGCGGCCCGAACACCGCCAGGTTGATCCACCCCTCGATGCGCAGCGGCGAATCCGGCGTCGGGTCCACCTTGAGCTGCTCGTCCGCCCGCCGGAAGTACCAGCTGTCGATGACGAAAAACAGCGCCAGCAGGACCAGCGACGACACCAGCATGGGCGCGAACATGGCCTTGGTGGTCCAGAAGAAGTCCACCCCCTTCAGGAACCCGAGGAACAGCGGCGGATCGCCCAGCGGTGTCAGCGAGCCGCCGATGTTGGAGACCAGGAAGATGAAGAAAACCACCACGTGCGTCTTGTGCCTGCGTGCATCGTTGGCGCGCAGCAGCGGCCGGATGAGAAGCATCGAGGCGCCGGTCGTCCCCATCACGCTGGCCAGCGCGGTGCCGCTGGCCAGCAGGCCGGTGTTCAGCAGCGGCGTGCCGTGCAGGTTGCCCTTGATATGGATGCCGCCGGTGGCCGCAAACAGCGCGGTCAGCAGGATCACGAACGGGATGTATTCGGCGATCAGCGTGTGCAGCACCACGCCAGCCGCCTGTCCCGGGCCGTACAGCGCCGCGAAGGGCAGCAGGAACGCCGCGGCGCAGGCGGCCGAGACCTTGCCGAAATGGTGATGCCAGAAGCCGGGAACCAGCAGCGGGCACAGCGCGATCGCCAGCAGGATCGCCGCGAACGGCAAGCCCCAGGCCAGCGACATCGCCGCCGCGTCGATCCCGGCCGCGGACGCCGGAGCGGACTGGACTGCTGTTGCGATACCGATCAGCGCGGCGGCAACGTGTGCCGACGAGCGGCCGCGCGAAGGGCGCTGGTCACTCACGCGACGGTCCTCCCACGATGATCAGGTGGACCCGGAACGGGCCGTGCGCGCCCAGCACGATCGTCTGCTCGATGTCACCGGTCCGCGACGGACCACTGACCATGTTGACCGCCCGCGGCATCATGCTGTCGCTGCCGCCGCGCTCGGCACGCATCAACGCAAAGGCGTCTTCCATCGTGGCCACGATGCGCTCGGCCGGCACCAGCGCGACGTGGGTGGCGGGCAGCAGATGGGTCGATGCGGGCGTTTGCGGCGACGACAGCAGCATCAGCGTGCCGGTCTCGGCAATAGCGCAGAAGCAGGCGGTGATGCCGACCGGATCGGCGCCGCGGGTCTCGTCGCGGCGGGGTGCGCGCGCCTCGACCGACAAGCCTGCACCCGCCCAATCGAGCCCGCTCAAGTCCGGCCAGACCACTGCCTCGGCGCCCAGGCCCTGCGCGACCAGGTAGCGCGCCACGGCCGCAGGTGCCTGCGCCAGCGAGGCCACTTCATCGACCGTGCACGACTGCCGCTCGCTCATCGCGCAGAAGCGAATCCGCAGGTCGCCGCCGATCGACGGCTGCGGCCCGACCGGATGCTCGGCCAGGTAGCCGGCGACTGCCTGCCGCTCGGCATCGGTGATGGCCGGGCCGCGCTTCTGGTTGGCGCGGATGCGCGAGAAGATGGCGGCACGCGCCGCGCCGGTGTCGAAGTCGCTCATGCCCGCCCCACGGTGTTTTTCCTGATGAAGTCGGCGATGCGCGCCACACCACTTTCGATGGCCGCTTCGCTGGCGGCATACGAGAAGCGGATGTGCTGGCCGTCGCCGGCCACGCGCGGTCCGAAGTGGATGTCGGCCAGCACCGCCACGCCGGCCTCGTGCAGCAGCCGCTTGCGCAACTGCTCCGAATCGGCGGCACCGATCAGCGCGCAGGCCTCGGTGACGTTGGGCCAAGCGTAGAACGCGCCGCCCGGCGACGCGCAACGGAAGCCCGGCACCTCGTTGAGCAGCCGCACGATCAGGTCGCGCCGGGCGCGGAAGCGCTCGCGCATCGCGTCGGCCTCGTCCTGCGGACCGTTGAGCGCCTGCACGGCCGCCCACTGACTGATCTGGGTCGCGCAACTCTCGGTATTGGTGATCCAGCGCGTGAACACCGGCGCCAGCGTGCGATTGGCCGTGAAGCCGATGCGCCAGCCGGTCATCGCATAAGTCTTCGAGGCACCATCGGAAATGATGGTGCGCTCGCGCATGCCGGGCAGCGCGGCAATCGACGTGAACTCGCCGTCGTAGACGAGCTTGCTGTAGATCTCGTCGGCGTACACCCAGACCTGCTCGTGGCGGCGCAGCACGTCGGCGATCGCTTCCAGATCGGCGCGGGTCAGCAAACCGCCGGTTGGATTGTGCGGCGTGTTGAGGATCAGCAGCCGGGTCTTCGGCGTGATGCGCGAAGCCAGTTCATCCGGATCGAACGCGAAGCGGCGCGACTCGCGCAGCGGCAGGCCGACCGGCACCGCGCCATTGGCCAGGCATTGCGACTCGTAGATCGGGAATCCCGGCACCGGGAAGATCACCTCGTCGCCGGCGCCATGATCGGTGACGCTCGCAATTGCGTAGGCAATGAACGGCTTGGCGCCTGCGCCGACAACGACCTCGTCGGGCGAGATGTCGAGCCCGCGCAAGCGGCTCATCGACGCGGCGGCCGCCGCCCGCAGCTCGTCGATGCCGGCCGACGGCGTGTAGCCGTGCTTGCCGCCGCGAATCGCGGCGACCGCCGCATCCTGGATGTGGGTCGGCGTCGGGAAGTCTGGCTGGCCGATGCAGAACGAGATCACGTCCTTGCCGGCACGGATCAGCGCGTTGACCTCGGCCAGAACGACGAATGCGTTTTCGGTGCCGAGGCTGGCGGCACGTTGGGACAGGGCTGGCATGGTCTCCTCGGCAGGTCGAATCCGGCGTGCGCGGGGGAACCGCAGAAAGCCCCACGCCTGACCCGGATTCTATCTTCGTGCCCGAAGTCGCCCACGCATGCGGCGCAACGGCCGCCGACTCAAGGGGCGACCCCCGGCGCGGGGATCTCGAACACTTGCCGAAGGTAGGCCAGATAGGCTTCGTCCTCGCACATGTTCTTTTCCGGCGAATCCGACAGCTTGGCCACCGGCTGCCCGTTGCAGCGGACCATCTTGATGACGATCTGCAGCGGCGTGTAGCCCAGGTCGTTGGTCAGATTGGTACCTACGCCGAACGCGGTGCGGGCACGGTCGCGGAACCGCAGGTACAGCCCGACCACGCGCGGAAACGTGAGTGCGTCGGAAAACACCAGCGTCTTGGTCTTCGGGTCGACCCGGTTCTTCTCGTAGTGGGCGATCATCTTCTCGCCCCACAGAACGGGATCGCCAGAGTCATGGCGCGCGCCGTCGAACAGCTTGCAGAAATACATGTCGAAGTCGCGCAGGAACGCATCCATCCCGTACACGTCGGACAGCGCGATGCCGAGGTCGCCCCGGTACTCCCGCGCCCACACCTCGAACCCGAAGGTCTGCGAGTCGCGCAGCCGCGGCCCGAGCGCCTGGCAGGCCTGCAGATATTCGTGGGCCATTGTGCCCAGCGGCGTCAGCCCCTGCTGCATCGCGTAGTAGACGTTGCTGGTGCCGGCCAGGTAGCGCCCGAACTCGCTCCTCAGCGTGGCCAGCACCTCGCCATGCCAGGCGCGCGAGAAGCGGCGCCGCGTGCCGTAGTCGGCAATCTTCAGTCCCTCGTCGCCGCGCAGGCGCGGATCGTCGACGATCTCGCGGATCTTCGCGTGCAGCCGCGCACGCCCCTCGGGATAGTCCGGCGCCTTGCGGGTGGCGCGGAAGTAGACCTCGTTGACGATCGCAAGCACGGGGATCTCGAACAGGATCGTATGCAGCCACGGCCCGCGGATCGCGATGTCGATCTCGCCGTTGCCTTTGGGCGACGGGGCGACCGAGATGTACTTGGTATTGAGCTGGAACAGCGCGAGGAAGTCGACGAAGTCGCTCTTGATGAACCGCAGCGTGCGAAGGTAGTCGAGCTCGGCTTCGGTGAAGCGCAGCGTGCAGAGCTGCGCGATCTGCTGCCGGATCTCGTCGATGTGCGGCGTCAGGTCGATGCCCGGGTTGCGGCACTTGAACCGATATTCGACCTGCGCACCCGGAAAGTGATGCAGCACGACCTGCATCATCGTGAACTTGTACAGGTCGGTGTCGAGCAGGCTGGTGATGATCATGGGCCGCATCCGGCATCGCGCCGGCGGCGCGATTCGTCTGGATGCGATGGTAGCCGCTTCGCCGGCGGTCGCGGCAGCCCGCTACAGACCGAGCACCGCGCGCACCGCGCCCGTCGGCTGCAGAAGCTCGGCCGGTGCCGCCGCACCGACCACCTCGCCGCGTTCGATCAGCAGCGCGCGATCGGCCACGGCCGCAACAAATGCCGCGTTCTGCTCAGACAGCAGCACCGCCGCACCCTGCGCCTTGAGCGCGCGCACCGTGGCGGCCAGCGCAGTCACGATCTGCGGTGCGATGCCCTCGCTGGGCTCGTCCAGCAGCACCACGCGCGGGCCCGCTGCCAGCGTTCGAGCGATCGCCAGCATCTGTTGCTCGCCTCCGCTCATGTGGGCGGCGGGCCGCTCCAGCATCGGTGCCAGATTGGGAAAGAGCTCCAGCAGCGCATCCAGGTCGTATGAGCGGCCCTGCGCACCCACCTCGAGATTCTCGCGGACCGACAGGTCGGTGAAGATCCGGCGATCCTCGGGCACATAGCCCAGACCCATCCGCGCGCGCTGCCACGCCGGCAGATGATCGATGCGGCGGCCGTCGAACCAGACTTCGCCGTGCGTCCTGATCAAGCCGATCGCGCCCTTGAGCACGCTGGACTTGCCGGCGCCGTTGCGACCCACGAGCGCCAGCACCTCGCCGGCAGCGACCTCGAGCGACAGGCCGAACAGCGCCTGCACCGATCCGTGCCACGCCTGCAGGCTGCGCAGTGCGAGCAGTGCGCTCACTGGACGCCCTCCAGCGGCTCGCCGAAGTACGCGGCCTGCGCTGCCGGATCGGCGCGCACTGCAGCGGGCGTCCCGTCGGCAATCAGCCGGCCGCGTGCCATCACCAGCACCCGCTGGGCATAGCCGAACACCACATCCATGCTGTGCTCGGTGAACAGCACGGTCAGCGGCTGTGCGCCCGTTGCCGACTCGGCGAGCAGCGAGCGCACCAGATCCATCAGGGCCATGCGCTCGGCCGCGGCCATGCCGGCGGTCGGCTCGTCCATCAGCAGCAGCCGCGGCGCCGATGCCAGCGCGATCGCCAATTCCAGCCGCTTGCTGTCCGGATAGGGCAATGCGGCTGCAGCGAGCGCAGCGCGTTCGGCCAGGCCGACGCGCGACAGTAGCGCGTGCGCCGGCGCGTCCTCGATGTCATCCAGCCGCGTGAAAGGATCGAACACGCGGCCCGCGGCCGCGCTCAGTGCCAGTTGGACGTTCTGCAGCACGGTCAGCGTGCCCCAGGTCTGCGCGGTCTGGAACGTGCGACCGATGCCAGCGCGCGCAAGCGCTGCCGGATCGCGACCGGCCAGCGCCTGACCGTTGAAAAGCACCGTGCCGGCGGTGGCGCGATGCTGGCCGGCCACCACGCCGAACAGCGTGCTCTTGCCGGCACCATTGGGGCCGATCAGCGCGACGATTTCGCCGACGTCGATCGAAAAGTCCACGCCATCGACCGCGCGCACGCCAGCAAAGTGCTTGCTCACGCCGCGTACCTGCAGCAGCGGCGCGCTCATCGCGCCGCCTCCTTGCGCACGCCGGTCTCAAAGCGCGCCCGCAATGCGCCGGCGATGCCTTGGGGAAACACCATCACCAGCAACACGATCGCCAGCCCGAGCACCAGCCGCCAGTGGTCCGTCAGCCGCGTCAGCTCGACCGTGAGCGCGTGGTACGCAAGCGCGCCGGCAATCGGACCGCTCAGCGTCTGCAGACCGCCGAGCAGCACCATGATCAGTGCGTCGAGCGACTGCGCGATCGACAGGCTGTTGGGAAACACCGAGCCTTTCTGATAGGCATTGAGCACGCCCGCCAGCCCCGCCAGCAGGCCGCCGGCCGCGAACGCCACCCACTGAACGCGGGGCACCGGAATGCCGCTGGCGGCGGCGCGTTCCGGCGCGTCGCGCGCGGCACGCAGCGACATCCCGAACGGTGCCAGCGCGGCCCGGCGCAGCAGCCACAGGGCCACTGCGCTCAGCGCCAGCGTCAGCCAGAGGAAAGCAGCGCGCGTGTTCAGCCATGCGGGCAGTTGATTCCACAGCCCGAGGATGCCGTTGTCACCGCCGGTCACGGCAATCCACTGCGTCGCGGTCGACCACAGGATCTGCGCGAACGCCAGCGTCAGCATGGCCGCGTAGACGCCGCGCGCGCGCAGCACGAACCAGCCACACAGCAGCGCCGCGATGGCAGCGGCCAGCGGGCCGAGCAGCAGCGCGCCGGCAAAAGGCAGCGCCAGATACTTGGTACCAAGCGCAGCGGCATAGGCACCGGCACCGAAGAAGGCCGCGTGGCCGAACGACGTGATGCCGCCCAGGCCCATGAAGAAGTGCAGGCTGGCGGCAAACACCGTCAGGATTGCCATGTCGGTGAGCACGACCAGCAGGTAGTCGCCCGCCCACAGCGGCGCGGTCGCAGCGAATGCCAGCGCCGCCAGCGCAAGGGCCTTGAGGCGGCCATCGGCACGCGCAAACGGCGGATGCAGCAGGCTGCGCGCCACCGTGGTGCCGGCGCGAGGCGGTCGCCCGAGCAGGCCATCGGGGCGCAGGATCAGCACCAGCGCCATCGCGGCGAACGCCAGCACCAGCGTCGACTGCGGCAGCAGCCAGACCCCGAATGCGTGCAGCAGCCCGATCAGCACCGACGCCAGCAGCGCACCGGCGATCGAGCCGAGCCCACCGACCACGACCACCACGAACGCCTCGACGATGACCGCCAGGTCCATCTGTAGCGTGACCGACTCGCGCGGGATCTGCAGCGCGCCCGCCAGACCGGCAAGAAACGCGCCGAGCGCGAACACGGTGGTGAACAGGCGCTGCCGGCTGACGCCGAGCGCCTCCGCCATCTCGCCGTCTTCAGCGGCCGCACGGACCTGCGTGCCCCAGGTCGTGCGGTGAAACAGCCACCACAGCACGCCGAATACCGCCGGACCAGCCGCCAGCAGGAACAGCGTGTACTGCGGCACCAGCGCGCCGGCAATTTCGACCGCGCCGGATAGTCCCGGCGCACGCGGCGCAAACAGGTCCTCCGGCCCCCAGATCCAGAGCACCATATCCTGGACGATCAGCACGACGCCAAAGGTCGCCAGCAACTGGAAGATCTCCGGCGAACGGTAGATCCTGCGCAGCACGATCGCTTCGATCACCACGCCGACCAGTGCGACCGCAGCGGCGGCAACGACCAGCCCGGTGAAGAACATCGCCGGCGTGCGCGGCAGTTGCGCGGTGATGGTCACCGCGAGATACGCGCCCAGCATGAACAGCGAGCCGTGGGCGAAGTTCACGACCCGCGTCAGGCCGAAGATGATCGTCAGCCCGGCCGCGACCAGGAACAGCGTCGATGCGTACGCCAGCCCGCTGAGGAGCTGGCCGATCACGAGGTCCATTGGCGAGCGCTCAGTAGCGCGGGCGGCGGCGCGCGCACGCCTCCGGCGCGATCGTCGGCGGCCGTGCCATCGCTACCGCCCTGCCTCCGCCGGCCGACGCTTGCGGACGTCGGCATCGGACGGCAGATAGCGCGCGCCGTCGGCATAGCGCCAGTCGACCATCGTGCCCTTGCCGTCGCGCAGGGCCAGCTTGCCGACGTAGGCACCCATCGTGGACTGATGATCGATCGCGCGGAACGTGACTGGGCCGAACGGCGAGGTGAAATTCAGTCCGCGGAAGGCGGCAATCAGCTTTTCGGTCTCCGTGCTGCCGGCACGCGTGATGGCGGCAGCGATCGCCTGCATCATCGCGTAGCCAACCACCGAGCCGAGGCGCGGGTAGTCGCTGTTTTTCTTGTAGTAGGCGTTGAAGAACCGGGCGTGCTCGGGCGTGGCGATCTGGTCCCACGGATAGCCGGTCACCGTCCAGTTGCCCGGCGTCTCGTCGCGCAGCACATCCAGGTACTCGGGCTCGCCCGACAGCAGGCTGACGACCGGCAAGCGCGGGAACACCCCGCGCAGGTTGCCCTCGCGCACCAGGCGTGCCAGGTCAGCGCCGAAGGTCACGTTGAAGATCGCCTCGGGCCGGGCCGCCTGCACCGCCTGCAGCGTGCTGCCGGCCTCCAGCTTGTTGAGCGCCGGCCATTGCTCGCCGACGAACTGCACGTCGGGACGGGCCGCCTGCATCAGCGCCTTGAAGCTGGCCACCGCACTTTGCCCGTATTCATAGTTGGGCGCGATCGTCACCCAGCGCCGCGCCGGCAGCTTCGACGCCTGCTCGACCAGCATCGCGCTCTGCATGTACGTGCTGGCGCGCAGCCGGAACGTGTAGCGGTTGCCCTTGTCCCACACCAATGCATCGGTCAGCGGCTCGCTGGCGAGGAACAACACCTTGCTGCGCAACGCGAAGTCGGCCACGGCCAGCCCCACGTTCGACAGGAAGGTGCCGGCCAGCACGTCGACCTTCTCGCCGGCCAGCAGTTCGGTGGCGTGCCGGATCGCGTCGTCGGGCTTGCCGGCGTCGTCGCGCGCGATCACTTCGATCGGTCGCCCCAGCACACCGCCGCCCGCGTTGATCTCCTCGACCGCCAGTTCCCAGGCTTTCCGGTACGGCACCAGGAACTGCGGGATCGTCGAGTAGCTGTTGATCTCGCCGACACGGATCGGCCGGCCGCGCGCCGCCTTGGGTGCCTGGGCGCCGGCAGCCGGCAGCAGCGCGGAAGCACTGGCGGCGGCAATCAGCCTGCGGCGCGACCCTAACAGCGACATCCGTTGCATTGCTCCCCCTCCTGGATCAGACAAATGCCGCATCGCGCGGCGACTTCACCACGCTAGAATACCGACCTCGCAGCCGATGGCTCGGCTGCACCCGTCCAGCCCCACTGACCGATCCGACAATGACCCACGTCGTCACCGAGCCCTGCATCAAGTGCAAGTACACCGACTGCGTGGATGTCTGCCCGGTCGATTGCTTCCGTGAAGGCCCGAACTTCCTCACGATCGACCCGGACGAATGCATCGACTGCGCGGTCTGCATCCCTGAATGCCCGGTCAATGCGATCTACGCAGAGGAAGATGTGCCGGAAGATCAGCGGCAGTTCATCAAGCTCAACGTCGAGCTTGCGCGCGGCTGGCCGTCGATCACGCGCATGAAGCCGCACCCGGCCGACGCCGACGAATGGAAAGATGTCCGCGAGAAGTTGCAGTACCTGCAACGCTGACGGCGCATCGTCATCTTTGTCTCGCGCAGCGGAACAACGCGCCCTGCTGACGCGATCTGTCGTTATCTGCCCGCAAACCGCCCGCACCGCCAACGGTTGATGCCCGATCACGTCGGTGTTTTTACCGTTGTTCGACGCTTGTTTGCTGCAAAGCGGCGATAAACTCCGTGCCTGAGTTGCGCTGTGCAGCCGAGCCGTCCCGGCTCTATCACGCCAGCGCCGGAAGTGGAGAACCGCGTGCTCTATCACCTGCATGAACTGCAACGGAAGTTCCTGAACCCGTTGTCGCTCTGGGCCCAGGCATCGTCGGAACTTTTCACCTCGCCATACAGTCCGCTGTCGTACTCGCCGTTCTCGCGCCGGATGGCCGCCGGCTATGACCTGCTGCACCGCCTCGGCAAGGAGTACGAAAAGCCCGAGTTCGGGCTGTTCAGTACCTCGATCGACGGTGCCGACATCGCGATCACCGAGGAAGTGACGATCAGCAAGCCGTTCTGCAAGCTGCTGCATTTCTCGCGCCAGTTGCCGGCCGCGCTGGCGTCGCGCGCCAAGGATCCGAAGGTGCTGGTGGTGGCACCGCTGTCGGGCCATCACTCGACGCTGCTGCGCGACACCGTCCGTGCGCTGCTGCCCGACCACAATGTCTGGATCACCGACTGGGTCGATGCGCGACTGGTGCCGCTGTCGGCCGGTCCGTTTCATCTGGACGATTACGTCAGCTACGTGATCGAGTTCATCCAGCATCTGGGGCCGGACGTTCACGTGATCTCGGTCTGCCAGCCCACGGTTCCGGTGCTCGCCGCCATCTCGCTGATGGCCAGCGCGGGCGACCCGAAGCAGCCGCGTTCGATGACGATGATGGGCGGCCCGATCGACACCCGTCGCAATCCGACTCAGGTCAACGCACTGGCGATGCGCAAGCCGCATGACTGGTTCGTCAACAATGTGATCTTCAAGGTTCCTTCGCAGTATCCGGGCTATCTGCGCAAGGTCTATCCGGGCTTTCTGCAGCATGCCGGTTTCGTTGCGATGAACCCGGACCGGCATCTGAGTTCCCACTGGGATTACTACCTCGACCTGGTCAAGGGCGACCAGGACGACGTCGACTCGCACCGCCGCTTCTACGACGAGTACAACGCGGTGCTCGACCTGCCCGCCGAGTATTACCTGGACACGATCCGCATCGTTTTCCAGGAGCACCGGCTGCCTAACGGCACATGGCAGGTGCGCGGCACCCGCGTCGCACCCGAAGACATTCGCGAGACGGCCCTCTTCACGATCGAGGGCGAACTGGACGACATCTCCGGCAGCGGCCAGACCCAGGCCGCGCACGATCTGTGCGTGAACATTCCGCAAAAGCGGCAACGCCACCTGACCGCGATGGGCGTCGGCCACTACGGGATCTTCTCGGGTCGTCGCTGGCGCGAAATGATCTGCCCGCAGATCCGCGACTTCATCCGAGCCAGCGCCTGACAGTACTGCCGAGCGCCGTCCGCGCCGCCGCGTGATAATCGCGGCCATGATGGATCCTTGCCCGCCGCGAAACGAGAGCGCGTCCGCCGTTGCAGGCCGGGATGCGCTGGTCGCCCGCATCGACGCGGTGCTGCCGCAGACCCAGTGCACGAAGTGCGGCCAGACCGGCTGCCTTCCTTACGCCGAGGCAATCGCCGATGGCCGCGCGCAGATCAACCAGTGCCCGCCAGGCGGCGCGGCCGGCATCGCGAAGCTGGCGACGATAACCGGGCATCCGCCGCTGCCGCTGAACCCGGTCCATGGCATCGAGCAGCCGCTGCGCGTGGCGGTGATCGACGAGGCGCTGTGCATCGGCTGCACGCTGTGCATCCAGGCCTGCCCGGTCGATGCGATCGTTGGCGCCACGCGCCGGATGCACACGGTGCTCGCCGATGCGTGCACCGGCTGCGACCTGTGCCTGCCGCCCTGCCCGATGGACTGCATCGCCATGGTGCCGGTGACGCCGGCGCGCGATTGGTCGCCGGCCGACGCCGACCGCGCCCGGCACCGCTACGAGCAGCGTAACGCGCGGCGGGTCCGCGCACGCGTTGACAACGAGGCGCGGCTGGCTGCGAAAGCAGTGGCCAAGCTCGATGAACTCGATGCACGCGACGACCTGACGCGGGCGCAAATCGACCACAAGAAGGCTGTGGTGCAGGCGGCGATCGAGCGCGCACGCGCGCGCCGCGCGGCGGTCGGGGCCGCTGGATCGAAAGCGCCCGGGAGTGCGTCATGAATCCGCAGAAGCGCCGTGCGATCTTCGAGACGCTGCGCGCGGCCAACCCGCATCCGACCACCGAACTGGCGTACCGCAATCCGTTCGAACTGCTGGTGGCCGTCGTGCTATCGGCCCAGGCCACCGACAAGAGCGTCAACCAGGCCACGGCCGGGCTGTTCGCCGCCGCGCCCACGCCGCACGCGATGCTCACGCTGGGCGAAGCCGGCCTGATCGAGCACATCAAGACCATCGGCCTGTTTCGCACCAAGGCGCGCAACGTGATCCGGCTGTGCGAACTGCTGATCGAGCACCACGGCGGCGCGGTCCCGAGCGACCGCGAGTCACTCGAAGCACTGCCCGGCGTCGGCCGCAAGACGGCCAATGTGGTGCTCAACACCGCCTTCGGCCAGCCCACGATCGCCGTCGACACCCACATCTTCCGCGTCTCGAACCGGACCGGTCTGGCCCCCGGCAAGGACGTGGACGAGGTCGAGCACCGGCTGCTGAAATTCGTGCCCGACGAGTTCCGCCAGGACGCCCATCACTGGCTGATCCTGCATGGCCGCTACGTGTGCAAGGCGCGTCGCCCCGAGTGCTTCCGTTGCGGCATCCGCGAGTGGTGCGAGTACCGGCCGAAGACGCCGTCGCCGCACGAGCGGCCCTGAAAGACCGGCTGCGCCATGTTCAACCCGAGCCGTGACGAGGTACGGCGCTTCTTCTGCGAAGTCTGGCGCAAGCGCCAGGAGGGCGAGCTCATCTCGCCGCTGGAGTCGATCGCGCTGCGCTGGATCGACCAGCACCCGGAATATCACGCGCTACTCGATGACCCGCAGGGCGCAATCGCCGCCGAGTTCTCGATCGAGCATGGTCACACCAACCCGTTCCTGCATTTGTCGATGCATCTGGCGATTGCCGAGCAGGTGTCGGTCGATCAACCGCCTGGCATTGCCGCCGCCTTCGCGCGGCTGGCGGCGCGCAGCGACGGCGAGCACGGTGCTGCGCACGAGGCAATGGAGTGCCTCGGCCGGGTGTTGTGGGAAACGCAGCGCGGCCTCAGCACCCCCGATCCACAGGCGATCGGGGCGGTCTATCTCGACTGCCTGATGCGGCGCGCGACCCGCTGAGACAGACATCGCGAGCGTCACGCGCGTGCGGGGCCACGATCGCGACGCGCCAGAAACGACGAGGGCGCCCGCAGGCGCCCTCGTGATCCGGATGCTGGAAGATCAGCGGCGATGCGTCAGCGGCCCGGGCAGGCTGCTGAAGTAGGCCGCGAGATTCTCGATGTCCCTGCGCGACAGCGGCTTGGCAATGCCCGCCATGATCGCGTTCTTGCGCTCGCCGTTCTGGTAGGCCAGCAACGAAACGGCCAGATAGTCGGCATATTGACCCGCGAGCTTGGGATAGCTGGGATCGGTCGGCGTCTTGCCGTCCTTGCCGTGGCAGGCAGCGCACTGGGCATCGGCGATCTTCTGGCCCGCGGCGACATCAGCGGCGAAAGCCGCCAGCGGCGCTGCCGTCAGAGCAGCGGCGGCGACAAGTTTCATCAGCGTTTTCATGCGCTCGCCCTCACTTCGCGGCGTCGCTGCCGCGGGCAGCGTAATAGGCGGCCAGCGCCGCGATCTCGGCATCATCGAGGCCCTGCGCGATTGCGCGCATCGTCGGATGGCTGCGGTCGCCCTTGCGGTAGGCCTGAAGCGCCGCTTCGATGTACTTGGCCGACTGTCCGGAGATCATCGGCACCCGATAGACGCGCGGAAACGACGCCTGATAGCCCGGGATCGTGTGGCATCCGGTGCACATCGATACGTTGACCTGCTTCGGCGCGGCGGGCTGCGCCTGCTGCGGCTGCTGGGCAAGCGCCCAGAGCGGCACGCAAAGCGCCGCGGCTGCGGCTCCCATCCTCAAAGTCTTCATCTGATGCATTCCAGGGAACGTTGTTTGAGTAATCACAGGACGCGGTGACCTGCAAATACGCGGCTTGCGCTGGAGCAAAAATGCGGCCGAATTCTAGCTTAGCGGCGGCGCGTCGGGGCGCTGCGTATACTGGATCCGCCTCGTACGAACGCCCACAGCCGGCGTTCCGCGCCGCGGTCGGCACGGAACTCGCCCGCCATCTCGCCGGCCCGGCCCCACCGAAAGCGGATTTCCGATGCAACGCTTCCAAGGCTCCGACGCCTACGTCGCCACCGACGACCTCAAGCTGGCAGTCAACGCCGCGCTAACGCTGCAGCGGCCGCTGTTGATCAAGGGCGAGCCCGGCACCGGAAAGACCATGCTGGCCGAAGAGGTGGCGCGTGCGCTGAACATGCCGCTGCTTGCGTGGCACATCAAAAGCACCACCAAGGCGCATCAGGGCCTGTACGAATACGACGCCGTGAGCCGGCTGCGCGACTCCCAACTCGGCGATGAGCGCGTGAAGGACATCCACAACTACATCGTCCAGGGCGTGCTGTGGCAGGCGTTCACCGCAGACGAGCGGACCGTGCTGCTGATCGACGAGATCGACAAGGCCGATATCGAATTCCCGAACGACCTGCTGCGCGAGCTCGACCGCATGGAGTTCCACGTCTACGAAACGCGTCAGACGATCCGTGCCCGCCACAAGCCGCTGGTGGTCATCACGTCGAACAACGAGAAGGAACTGCCGGACGCGTTCCTGCGGCGCTGCTTCTTCCATTACA
>CAZTUT010000058.1:0-16675 GCA_964616395.1 uncultured Burkholderiaceae bacterium | reverse complement strand
TGACGATGATGCCGCAGCGCGCGTAGGTGCTCTTGCCCAGGCAGATCGTCAGCACGCTGCGCGGGATGCGAAAGTACTCGACGGTGCGCGCCAGCGCGAACGAGTTGGGCGGGATGATGCAGACATCGCCCTCGAAATCGACGAACGAGTTCGGATCGAACGCCTTGGGGTCGACGATCGTGCTGTTGATGTTGGTGAAGATCTTGAATTCGCGCGCGCAGCGGATGTCGTAGCCGTAGCTGGACGTGCCGTAGCTGACGATCTTGTGGCCGTCGCGCTGCCGCACCTGGCCCGGCTCGAACGGCTCGATCATGCCCTGCGCCGCCATGCGCCGGATCCAACGGTCGCTCTTGATGCTCATCGTGTCTGCCGCTCGCGCTCGTCTGTCGTGAAGTTCCGCACCGCGGCCCCAAGCCTGCGGTGACGGCAGATTGTACGGGGCGCGCACTGGGCGCGACTGGCACCGCGGGTCCCGGACCGGCGGGGTGGTGGCGCGGAGACCGCCGTCGCGAATAGACTTGCACGCATGCAGACCTCCTCGCTGATCGACTGGCGGCCGGCGCAGCCCGGTGACCGCCTGCAGGACATCGATACGCCCGCGCTGATCCTCGATCTCGGGCGCTTCGACCGCAACATGTCGCGCATGGCACGTGCGATCAAGACCTCGGGTGTCCGCCTGCGGCCCCATGCCAAGAGTCACAAGTGCGTGCAGATCGCGCGCCGTCAGATCGAGGCGGGCGCTGCCGGCATCTGCGTGCAGAAGCTGTCTGAGGCGGCCGTCTTCGTCGAGGCCGGCATCACCGACGTGCTGATCACCAACGAGGTCATCGGCAGCCTCAAGCTGGGCCGGCTCGCCGTGCTGGCCAAAGCTTTCCCGGCGGCCCGCATCGGCATCTGCGTCGATGACCTCAGCGTGGTCGCGAAACTGGCGCAGGCCTGCGAGGCCGGCGGCGCTCGCGTCGACGTCTATGTCGAACTGGACGTTGGCCAGAACCGCTGCGGCGTCAGCACCGACGACGAGGTCGTGGCGCTGGCGCGCGCGGTCGTCGCCTGTCCGCGCCTGAACTTCATGGGCCTGCACGCCTACGCAGGCAGCGCCCAGCACCGCCGCGCCGTGCCCGAGCGGCGTGCCGCCTCGGAAGCGGCGGCGCAGCGCGCCACGGTCGCCCGCGCCGCACTGCGGGCGGCCAATTTGCCGTGCGAACGCATCACGGGCGGCGGCACCGGCACCTTCTTCTACGACGCCGCCAGCGGCGTCTACAACGAGGTGCAGCCCGGCTCGTACGTGCTGATGGACGGCGACTACGCACGCAACAGCGCAGACCCCGAGGTACCGGCATTCGAAAGCGCGTTGGCGGTGCTGTCGACCGTGATCAGCACGCGCCAGTCCGACGGCCAGCCGCGTGCCACGCTCGACGCCGGCCTCAAGAGCTTCTCCACCGACTGCGGCCCGGCGATGCCTACGTTCAGCGGCTGGCGCCCATACGCCGTGTCCGATGAGCACACGGTGCTGCACCGGATCGGCGACGGCCCCGAGATTCGGCTGGGCGATAAGGCCCTGCTGATGCCCGGTCATTGCGATCCCACGGTGGCCCTGCACGACTGGATCGTCGCCGTCCGCGACGGCCGGGTCGAAGATGTGTGGCGCGTTGATGCGCGCGGCGCGCTGCTCTGACCCAGCCCACGGCAACCCGCAGAACTGGCCACGCCCGTCGGTCACCACCACGCGCCACGGACAGACCGAGCAGCCCTCTTCGTTCGCGCCCGCCCCACCCCATCGCCGATATGCCGCCGCGCATGATGCGCGGCCATCGAACACCGCTTTCCAATTTTGTACGTCTTTGAGAGGAGAAGACAGGACCATGGACATCGCAGGCAACGCATTCATCGTCACCGGCGGCGCCTCCGGCCTCGGAGCAGCCACCGCCCGCATGCTGGCCGCGGCGGGTGGCCGCGTGGTGATCGCCGACGTGACGCCCGACAAGGGCGAGGCACTCGCTACTGAACTGGGCGCGGCCGCCCGCTTCGTGAAATGCGATGTGACCTCCGAGACCGACGGTCAGGCTGCGGTCGCAGCCGCGCTGGCGCTGGGGCCGCTGCGCGGTCTGGTCAACTGCGCGGGCGTGGCGCCGGCCGAAAAGACCGTGGGCAAGGACGGGCCGCACCGGCTCGAATCATTCGCGCGCGTGGTCAGCATCAACCTGATCGGGACGTTCAACATGGCACGACTGGCTGCCGATGCGATGGCTCGGCAGGAACCGAACGCCGAGGGCGAGCGCGGCGTGATCGTCAACACCGCATCGGTGGCCGCCTACGACGGCCAGATCGGCCAGGCCGCCTATGGCGCCTCCAAGGCCGGCGTGGTCGGCCTCACGCTGCCGATGGCACGCGATCTGTCGCGCAACGGCGTGCGCGTGATGACGATTGCGCCCGGCATATTCGAGACGCCGATGCTGCTGGGCATGCCGGCCGAAGTGCAACTGGCGCTCGGCAAGCAGGTGCCATTTCCGTCGCGCCTCGGGCGACCCGCCGAATACGCAGCGCTCGTGGCCAGCATCCTCGGCAACGTGATGCTCAACGGCGAGACGATCCGCCTCGATGGCGCGATCCGGATGGGTCCGAAGTGAAAGCCGTGTTGCCGGCGCCGCACGGCCATCTGCATGACAGCAGTCGCAGCCTCGATGCGCAGGCCCGGTATCGCGCGCGCCGCAGCGCGCTGACGGTCACGCTGACCACCGCGCTCCTTGTCGCGCTGGCGGGCTGCGCGGTCCCGCCAGACCGATCGGGCGCTGTCGATCCGCGCGCAGCGCCCGAGGGCGCATCCGGTTTCCGCAGCGGCCTGGGCGCGAACCGGGCGTCGCGCCAGATGGCAGCCGCGGCGAATCCGCTGGCTGCCGAGGCGGGGCGCGACATCCTCGCGGCAGGCGGTTCTGCGCTCGATGCCGCGATTGCCATGCAGATGGTGCTGACGCTGGTCGAACCGCAAAGCTCCGGCATCGGCGGCGGTGCATTCCTGCTGCACTGGGATGGCAAGCGCGTGCAAAGCTTCGATGGCCGCGAGACCGCACCGCGCGCTGTTGACGAAAGACTGTTCCTCGCCGCAGACGGCCGGCCACTGCCCTTCATGGACGCCGTGGTCGGCGGTCGCGCCGTCGGCACACCCGGCGTGCTGCGGATGCTGGAACTGGCGCACAAGCAGCACGGCCGGCTGCCGTGGGCGCGCCTGTTCGAGCCGGCCATCGCGCTGGCCGAGCGCGGCTTTGCAATGTCGCCCCGTCTGCACACGCTGCTGGCCGCCGAGAAGGCGCTTGCGCGCTCGCCGGCAGCGCGCGACTACTTCTACGCGGGCGATGGCAGCCCGCGCACGGTCGGCACGCTCGTGCGCAATCCTGCGCTGGCGCTGACGCTGCGACAGATTGCCCGCGATGGCGCCGATGCGTTCTACCGCGGCCCGATCGCCGACGACATCATCGCCGCGGTCCGCGGCCACCCGGCCAATCCGGGACTGCTGAGCCGCGCCGATCTGGCGGAGTACCGCGCTGTCGAGCGGCCGCCACTGTGCAGCGACTATCGCCAGTGGCGCATCTGCGGCATGGGTCCGCCATCGTCGGGCGGACTGGCCATCGCGCAGATGCTCGGCATGCTCGAGCGTCACGACCTGGCGGCGCAGGCGCCTGGCGCCGGTACGGCACCGCAGCCAACCGCACAGGCGGTACACCTGATGAGCGAAGCAGCGCGGCTGGCCTACGCGGACCGCGCGCTGTACGTGGCCGACCCCGATTTCGTACCGCTCGATACGCGCGCGCTGGTCGATCCCGCCTACCTGCGCGCCCGCAGTGCGCTGATCGGCGAGCGCAGCATGGGGCGCGCCAGCGCGGGCGTTCCGCCCGGCGCGTCAACGGCGCTGGCGCCGGATGCCTCGCCGCCGCGCGTGGCCACGTCGCACCTCTCTGCCGTGGATCGCTTCGGCAGCGCGATTTCGATGACCACCTCGATCGAAGACGCTTTCGGTGCGCGCGTGATGGTGCGCGGCTTCCTGCTCAACAACCAGCTGACCGACTTCTCGTTCCCGCCACGCGAGGGCAATGTCCCGATCGCCAATCGCGTGCAACCGGGCAAGCGGCCGCGCTCGTCAATGGCGCCGACGCTGGTGTTCGACCGCGCCAGCGGCGATCTGGTTGCCACGCTCGGCTCGCCCGGCGGCAGTCAGATCATCAACTACGTGGCCAAGACGCTGGTGGGCGTGCTCGACTGGCGAATGAGCATCGACGCCGCGATCGCGCTGCCCAACTTCGGCAGCCGTAACGGCCCCACCGAGCTCGAACAGGGGCAGGCTGCCGCCAGCCTCGCCGACGCGCTACGGGCCCGCGGCCATGACGTACGTCTGGTGCCCATGACCAGCGGGCTGCAGGGCATCGTCCGGTTGCGCGACGGCAGCGGCCGGCAGGCCGGCTGGGCGGGCGGCGCTGATCCGCGGCGCGAGGGCGTGGCGGTCGGCGACTGAGGACTGCCCGAATGCCGACAGGCAGCGCGCATTGATAGACTGTCTCTCCCCTCCCCACGCTTTGGAGAAAAAACATGACGATCAAAGTCGGTGACCGCCTGCCGGATGGCGAACTGAACGAATTCATCGAGGTCGAGACCGCCGGCTGCGCGCTCGGGCCCAATACCTTCAAGGTCGCTGATCTTGTCAAGGGCAAGAAGATCGCGATCTTCGGCCTGCCGGGCGCGTTCACGCCCACCTGCAGCGCCAAGCATGTGCCGGGCTACATCCAGCACTACGACGCGCTGAAGGCCAAGGGCATCGACGAAATCTGGTGCATCAGCGTCAACGACGCGTTCGTGATGGGCGCCTGGGGTCGCGACCAGAAGGCCACCGGCAAGGTGCGGATGATGGCCGACGGCTCGGCCGCCTACACGCGCGCGCTCGGCCTCGAGCTCGACCTGGTCGCGCGCGGCATGGGCGTGCGCTGCCAGCGCTTCTCGATGCTGGTTGACGATGGCGTGGTCAAGACGCTGAACGTCGAAGGTCCGGGTAAGTTCGAAGTCTCGGACGCCGAGACCATGCTCAAGCAGGCCTGAGCGCCTGCGGTCGCAAACGAAAACGCCGCGCGGTGCGCGGCGTTTTTCATTTCCCGTCGCACTTCGCACGATCCGGGACGCGCGCGACCGAGCCACACGCTCAGCCGCGCATCCTGAAGTCGCGCGGGCGGAATCCCAGGATGGCGAGCACACCGAAGTAGACGATGCCCGCCGCTGCGATCACGGCCGCCAGCAGGCCGGCTCGCAGCAACGTGCGGTCGTGCAGGCCGATCCAGTCGATGCGCTGTCCGACCAGCCAGAGCAGCGCGGCAAGCGCCACCAGCGCGATCGCGAGCTTGAGAAGAAACACCTGCCAGCCCGGCTGCGGGCGATAGGTGCCGCGCCGTCGCAGTCCGACATACAGCAGCGCGGCATTGGCCCAGGCGCCCACACTGATCGACCAGGCCAGCCCGGCATGCGCAAGCCACGGCACGAACAGCAGGTTGGCCGCCTGCGTCACCGCCAGCGACACCAGCGCGATCTTCACCGGCGTACGGATGTCCTGCTGCGCGTAGAAGCCGGGAGCCAGAATCTTGACGGCCACCAGGCCAAGCAGACCGACCGCATAGCCGACCAGCGCCAGCGCGGTTTGCGCGACGTCGTACGCGCCGAACCGGCCACCCTGGAACAGCACGGCAATCAGCCCGTGCGCCAGCAGACCGAGACCGACCGCCGCCGGCAGCGCGATCAGGCAGACCAGCCGCAATCCCCAGTCGAGCATGCGTCCGTATTCATCGATGCGCTCCTCGGCAAACGCCTTGCTCAACTGCGGCACCAGCACCACGCCCAGTGCCACGCCGACCAGCGCCGTCGGAAACTCCATCAGCCGGTCGGCGTAGTACAGCCACGCGTTGGAGCCAGTGGCCAGATGCGACGCGATGTTGGTGTTGATCACCAGGCTCAACTGGGCGACCGACACCGCGAACACCGCAGGACCCATCTTGACGAGGATGCGGCGCACATCCGGATCGGAAAATGCGGTGCGCAGGCCGCTCAGCCGCGGCAGCATGCCGATGCGCGCCAGCGCCGGCAGTTGGATCGCCAGTTGCAGCGCGCCGCCGACGAATACCGCCACGCCCAGGGCCAGCGCCGGCGGGTCGAACCAGCGCGTGGCCAGCAGACCGAAGCCGATCATCGACAGGTTGAGCAGCACCGGCGTGAAGGCCGGCACCGCGAAGCGGCCGAACGTGTTGAGCACGCCGGAGGCGAACGCCACCAACGACATGAACAGGATGTACGGAAACATCCAGCGGGTCAGCAGCGTCGCCAGATCGAAGGTGGCCGGATCGCGCGTAAAGCCGCTGGCGATCATGTAGACAAGCACCGGCGCGAAGATCACGCCGAGTAGCGAAATCACCAGGACGACCCAGAACAGCGCTGACATCACGTGCGAGGCCAGCACGCGGGTGGCATCGGTTCCGCGCCGGGCACGCGCCTCGGCCAGGATGGGGACGAACGCCTGGGAGAACGCGCCTTCGGCGAACAGACGGCGCAGCAGGTTGGGCAGCCGGAACGCGGCGACGAACGCGTCCATCGCCGCATCGCTGCCAAAGATGCGCGACAGCAGCAGATCGCGCACCAGACCGGTGACGCGCGACAGCAGCGTCAGGCTGCTCACGGTGGCGGCGGCGCGCAGGAGATTCACGGGTCGATCGATCCTCGGGCGCCTGTCGCCCTGTTTCCTTCGTGCCCTTCCACCCGCGCCGCCTGCCAGATCGAGGCTCGCGTCCGCGCAGCGGGGCCTTTGAATGGCCGATGCGGACAGGTAAAAGGCTCTGCTATAGTAACGGGCTTTCCGTGGCCACTTGGGCCGCGAGTGCTTTACAAGACAATTCCTCAGGATCCGGATCCATGGCCAATTCCAAGCAAGCCCGCAAGCGCGCCCGCCAGTCCACGCTGCGCAATGCACACAACGCCGCCCAGCGCTCGCGCCTGCGCACGGCCATCAAGTCGGTCCGCAAGGCCGTGGCCGCCGGGGACAAGACTGCCGCTGCGGCAGCCTTTCAGTCGGCCACCAGCGTGATCGATTCGATCGCCGACAAGAAGGTCGTGCACAAGAACCTGGCGTCGCGCAACAAGAGCCGGCTGGCCGCCGCCGTCAAGGCAATGGCCTGAGACCGCGCCGGCGTGGCTTGAGGCTGGCCGCAGGTTGGGCCAGCGAGCCAGCGTCATCGTTGCTGCCAGTCACCTGGGCAGCACGCCAACGCAGAAACGGACCCGTCAGGGTCCGTTTTCATTTACATCGCCGGTCTCAGCCGCCCGGCGGCTTCCCGTGGCCAGTCGGCCCTGCCAGCGGCAGTTCACAGGCCTCGTACACCGGCAGTTCGTTGTCGCGAGCAAAGTTCATGACGAAGTTGAAGGCCATCTTCTCGACGTCCTTGAGTCGCTCGTCGACGACCACGCATTTGACCCCCGCCACTGTTTCCGGACGTACATACGGCGAGTAGCCAATGAAAGCATCGCGGCCGCTGGCGATGCCGCCGGGCCGATACGGCGCCATCACGCCGCATAGCCGCTCTGCCCAGTCGCTGGGCCGGAACGTCCTGCCATGGACGGTGACCCCATGGATGAAGAACTTGCGAGCTTTGGTGGGGTCGACCACGTTGGCGACGTCAGGCGGAGGGAGGAGGCGAAAGCGGGGACAGAGACGGCGAGCCGGCAACGGCGCTACGACATCGCGGCACCCTGCATGCAATCGCCGGCAGTTGCGAGGCCTGCGACTGCCGACAACCGCCAAGTCCAACAGTCGAGAGTCTAGCGAAGCGCGCCCGCACCGATCGCGCGAAATGCTTGACCACGCTCAGCGAATCGCCGCCACCACGGCCTGCGCGCCGCGCTCGGCGATCATCAGCGTCGGCGCGTTGGTGTTGCCTGACGTGATCGTGGGCATCACCGACGCGTCGATCACCCGCAGCCGGTCGATCCCGTGCACGCGCAACTGCGCGTCGACCACCGCGGCGGGATCGGCCGCCGGCCCCATCTTCGCCGTGCCGACCGGGTGAAAGATCGTGGTGCCGATGTCGCCGGCCGCACGCGCGAGCGCCGCGTCGTCCTGCGCCGTCAGGCCGGGCTTGATCTCGGTGGGCGCATAGCGGGCCAGCGCTGGGGAGTCGACGATCCGCCGGGTCAGCCGGATCGCCTCGGCTGCCACCCGCCGGTCCTCCTCGTGACTCAGATAACCGGGTGCGATCCGCGGCGCCGTCCGCGCATCGGCGGATGCGATGGTCACGCTGCCGCGCGACGCCGGCCGCAGGTTGCAGACCGAGGCAGTGAACGCATTGAACGTATGCAGCGGCTCGCCGAAGCGCTCCAGCGACAGCGGTTGCACGTGATACTCGACGTTGGGCCGCGCATGGCGGCTGCTGCTGGGCGCGAAGGCACCAAGCTGGCTCGGACTCATCGACAGCGGCCCCGAGCGTGTCAGCGCGTACTGCAAGGCCATGCCGGCCTTGCGCCAGGGGCTCTGCGTCATCGTGTTCAGCGTCGGCACCCCATCGACACGGAACACCATCCGCAGTTGCAGATGATCCTGCAGGTTGGCGCCCACACCGACCAGTTCATGACGTGTCGCAACGCCTGCGGCGTCGAGCACCGAAGCCGGCCCGATGCCCGACAGCTGAAGCAGTTGCGGCGAGCCGACGGCCCCGGCCGCCAGCAGCACTTCGCCACGCGCGCCGATCACGCCGCGCTCGCCGCCGCGCTCGACCTCCACACCGGTACAGGTTCGTCCGTCGAGGCGCAGCCGCAGTGCCTGCGTGCCGGTGAACAGCGTCAGGTTCGGTCGCCGCAGCGCACGCCGCAAGAAGGCCTTGGCGGCATTCCAGCGCACGCCGGCTTTCTGGTTCACGTCGAAGTAGCCGCAGCCGAAGTTGCTTCCGCGGTTGAAGTCGTCGTTCGGCGGAATGCCCTGCTCGGCCGCTGCAGCGCGAAACGCATCGAGGATCTCCCAGCGCACGCGGGGCTTTTCGACGCGCCACTCGTTGCCGGCGCCGTGCAGTTCGTCGGCGCCACCGTGATAATCCTCGTGCTGCTTGAACAGCGGCAGCACGTCATCCCAACCCCAGCCCGGATTGGCGCCGAAGCCATCGCCATCGCGCCAGCCGTCGTAGTCCTCGCGCTGGCCGCGCATGTAGATCATGCCGTTGATCGACGAGCAGCCGCCCAGCACCCGGCCGCGCGGATAGCCGATGCTGCGGCCGTTCAGGCCCGGCTCGGCCGCAGTGCTGAAGCACCAGTCGGTGCGCGGGTTGCCGATGCAGTACAGGTAGCCGACCGGCACATGAATCCAGATGTAGTCGTCGCTGCCGCCCGCTTCGAGCAGCGCAACCCGAACGCGCGGATCGGCGCTCAGCCGGTTGGCGAGCAGGCAGCCGGCTGTGCCGGCGCCGACGATCACCACGTCGAAGACTCCGAGTTCCCTGAGCATCCTGCCGTCCTTCCCTGACCCCGTTGCCTGCCCTGCTGACGGCGCGCGTCGGCCTGGCCAGCCACCGGCTGCCACCCCGCTGCCTGCCGGCGCGATCGTGCTGGCACGGCACGCACGCGGTCGGTGCCGGGCGCCCGCCGTTTCCTATAATCTCGCCTCTGCGCGGCACAGGTGCATGCCGCGTTTCTTTTTTGCGCATCGCGGAGAGCCGATGAGCCATCTGATGAATACCTATTCCCGTCTGCCGGTGGCTTTCACCCACGGCAAGGGAGCATGGCTGGTTGACGCGCAAGGCCAAGAATACTTGGACGCGCTGGCCGGCATCGCGGTCAACGGCCTCGGCCACGCGCACCCGCGCCTGACCGCAGCACTGGCCGAACAGGTCGGGCGCCTGATCCACACGTCGAACATCTACCAGGTGACCGAACAGGACGCGCTGGCCGACCGGCTGTGCGCGCTGTCGGGCATGGACGAGGTGTTCTTCGGCAATTCCGGCTCCGAGGCCAACGAAGGCGCGCTCAAGCTGGTGCGGCTGTACGGCCACAAGCACGGCAACCCGGAGGCGCAGACGCTGGTGATGGAGCGCGCGTGGCACGGCCGTACGCTGGCAACGCTGGCCGCCACTGGCAGCGACAAGGCGCGCAAGGGCTTCGAGCCGCTGCCTTCAGGCTTCATTCGTGTGCCCTACAACGACCTGGCGGCGATCGAACGCGCCGCCGCCGCCGACCCGCGGGTGCAGGCGGTCTGGCTCGAAGTGCTGCAGGGCGAGGGTGGCATTCAGGTCGCCGACATCGACTACCTGCGCGCGCTGCGCCGCCTGTGCGATGAGCGCGGCTGGCTGCTGATGCTCGACGAGGTCCAGTGCGGCATCGGCCGTACCGGCACCTGGTTCGGTTACCAGTGGGCCGGCATCGTCCCGGATGTCGTGACACTGGCCAAGGGGCTGGCCTCCGGCGTGCCGATTGGCGCGGTGCTGGCGCGCGGCAGGGCGGCCGGTGTGTTCGGACCGGGTAACCACGGCACGACGTTTGGCGGTGGGCCGCTGGCCTGCCGCGCTGCGCTGGAAACCCTCGCCATCATCGAGTCCGACCGGCTGATGGAAAACGCAACCGCACGCGGCGAGCAGTTGCGCGAAGGCTTTGCCAAGGCGCTGGCCGGTGTCAGCGGCGTGAAGGCGATTCGCGGCCGCGGTCTGATGCTCGGCATCGAGCTGGACCGCCCCTGCGGCGATCTCGTCAAGCAGGCGCTGGCCGCGCGGCTGCTGATCAACGTCACGCAGGACAGCGTGATCCGGCTGCTGCCACCGCTGATCCTGTCGGCCAGCGAGGCCGACGAGATCGTTGCGCGGCTGGCACCTCTGGTGCGCGCGTTCGTCAACGCGCCGGCGGCCTGACCGCCGCATCGCACTTCACCGCATCGCCTATTCCCGTCGATCCGATGAGCCGCCCCGCGCCGCGCCACTTCCTGCAGCTCGCCGATCTTTCTCGCGACGAGCTCGAACACGTGTTCGCGCGCTCGGCCATCATCAAGGATCGCTTCAAGCGCTACGAGTTCTATCAGCCGCTGCGCGACCGCACGATGGCGATGGTGTTCGAGAAGGCCAGCACGCGCACCCGCGTCAGCTTCGAGGCCGGCATGTACCAGCTCGGCGGATCGGTGATCCACCTGACCACCGGCGACTCGCAGCTCGGGCGCAGCGAGCCGATCGAGGACACCGCTCGGGTGATCTCGCGCATGGTCGACCTGGTGATGATCCGCACCTTCGGCCACGACAAGATCGAGCGCTTCGCCGCGCATTCGCGGGTGCCGGTGATCAACGGCCTGACCAACGAGTACCACCCGTGCCAGATCCTGGCCGACATCTTCACCTTCATCGAGCATCGCGGCCCGATCGCCGGCCACACGGTGGCGTGGATCGGCGACGCCAACAACATGGCCTACACGTGGATCCAGGCGGCTGCGCTGCTGGGCTTCACCGTGCATGTGTCCACGCCCCCCGGATACGCGCTTGATCCAGCGCTCGCACCAACGGGCCCTCACCTGCGGGTGTTCGAGTCGCCGCTCGACGCGGCGCGCGGCGCCACGCTGGTGACCACCGACGTGTGGACCAGCATGGGCTACGAAGCCGAGAACGCGCAGCGGATGCAGGCATTTGCCGACTGGTGCGTCGATGCCGAGATCATGGCGGCCGCGCGCGCCGATGCGCTGTTCATGCACTGCCTGCCCGCGCATCGCGGCGAGGAGGTGACCGCCGAGGTCATCGATGGCTCGCAGTCGGTGGTCTGGGACGAGGCCGAGAACCGGCTGCACGTGCAGAAGGCGCTGATGGAATACCTGTTGCTCGGGCGTGACGTCGCCTGACAGCGGTGCGTCGCGAATCCCACGCATCGAGCCATGCTGCGCCGCCGCCTGCTGACCACGACGCTTGCCGCAGGCACGCTGGCTGCGCTGCGCGCGCCCGCATCGGCCCAGGAGCCTGCGTCGTATCCGTCACGCCCGCTGCGGATGATCCTCACCGCGCCCCCCGGCTCGTCGATCGACGTGTTGGGCCGCCTGCTGGCTGAGGGGCTGCGCGAGCGTCTGGGACAGCCAGTGATCGCCGACAACCGGCCGCAGGCCGGCGGCACGGCGGGCACCGACGCCATCGCCAAGGCGGCACCCGATGGCTACACGATCGGCCTGTCGTTCACCGGGCCGCTGGCCACCGCGCCCGCGCTCTACCGTCGCTTGCCCTACGACCCAGCGCGTGATCTGGCGCCGGTGATCCGCGTGGGCACCGCGCCCAACATTCTGGCCGTGCATGCCGGCCTGCCCGTGCGCAGCGTCGCCGAGTTCATCGCGCTGACACGCGCCCGCCCTGGCCAGCTCAACTACGCATCGGTCGGCAATGGCAGTGCTTCCCACCTGGCGATGGAACTGCTGAAGAAAGATGGTGGCCTGTTCATTGTTCATATCCCATTCAACGGCGCGCCGCCGGCCGCGCAGGCTGTGGCCGCAGGCGACGTGCAGGCGATCATGTCCAACCCGACCTCGCTGCTGCCGCTGATCCAGGCGGGCAAGCTGCGGCCGCTGGCGGTGACCGGTGCAAGACGCTGGTCCGGCGACCCCGGACTGCCCACGATCGCCGAATCAGGCTTTCCCGGTTTCGAGGCCGTGGCGTGGAACGGGATCGTCGCGCCGGCCGCGGTGCCGGGTGCAATCGTTGCCCGGCTGAATGCGGAGATCGCAGCGCTGCTGCGCCAGCCCGACGTCGTGCGCCGGGTCGAGGCTGCGGGATGGGAATCCGCGCCTGGCTCCGCCGACGACTTCCGCCGCTACATTTCCGATGAACGCGCGCGCTGGGAACCGGTGATCCGGCGCTCCGGTGCGCGGCTCGATTGAGATCACATGATCCGACATCTGTCTGCTCCGCTGCTCGTCTGCCTGCTGCTCGCCGCAGCCGTACTGCCGGTTGATGCGCAAACGCCGCCGGGCGAAGGACTCACGGTCACGCCGTCGGGCATGCGTGTCAACAGCCGGTTCATCCCGACGGCGGACAGTGCTCCGGTCGACGGCCTTCGGCTGATCTCGCCGGACACGCCTGCACCGCGACCCCAGGTGCCGACGTTCAGCGGCGAGCGCCAGGTGATCGCACTCGCCTCGGCGCTGGGCGGCCAGCTCAGCCTGGTCTACGGCAAGGAGACGGTGGGCTCCAACCTCGACCCCTACACGCGACAGACCGTGTCAATGCCGGACAACAGCCTCGATCGCATCGTTCTGCGCGGGCTGGATCGCACGGTGGCGCGCAGCTTCCCCGACAGCGAGCGCGTGTTCATGCGCCTGAATCCGGTGCTGCTCGACGACGTCCCCGCCCCGCAACGTGAAACCGTGGCCCTGCAACGACTGGTCGAGGAGCTGCGCGGCTGGCCGCAACGTCAGCAATGGCACCGGATCGTCGTGCTGGTACCGCACTATCGCGGCTTCGAACGCAATGGCCTGGGCAGCAAGCTCAACGGCATCGGTCTTTACACGCCGCCCGACTCAAACCTGACCGACTTCGACGTCACCGAGGTCGATGGCACGCCGTCGCCCAAGCGGCGCAGTCAGTACGTCGCGATCTTCTACTACGCGCTGCTGGTGGTGTTCGACGCAAAGACCCTGCAGGTGATCGAATCGCAGCCGTGGCTGATCGACGAGAAGCTGCACGATCGCAACTCGGCGTCGCTGCGGGCGTCCACGTCGATCAAGGTCGACGTTCTGGCCGAGCGGATCGAGCAGTTTGCCGAGACCGCGTCCACCACCGCGTTGGCCCGCACGCTCGGTGGCACGGTGACGCCGGGGCCCTTGCGGGCACCCGGCGCCGGAGCCGATACGCCGGCGCAGAGGGACAAGGCGCCAGCACAGCGCTGAGGCGCACCCCGCGACGAAGCGACCTGCGGCGGGATCGAGCGGCATCACGGATGGGTTGATCCGCGTTGCCGGACGCGAGCGGCGTTCCTAGACTGTGTGTTCCTGTGGATATAGGCAGAACACCATGCCCGCCCTCTCGCGCAATCGTCTTTTCGCTGTCAAAACGCTTTCGGCACTTGTGCTGATCCCGGCGTTCTGCGCTCCGCTGGCGGTCAGCGCTCAGTCGGCCGCACCGCCGGTTGCGCAGACCGATGTGCCGCCGGCGGCGAGCAAGCCGCGCACCTACGCGCTGGTGTCAGCGGTCGGTGATCAGATCAACTTCGCGGCACGTCGGATGGAGACCGGCACCAACTTCGAGGGCTATCGCCGAACCCGTGTTCCGGTGACCGACAAGTCGGTCGATGCCGCCGTGCTGCGTGGCATGGACCGCGTGCTGGCACGACGCGAGCCGGACAGCACGCGCGTCTTCCTGCGGCTGGCGCCAGGCGAACTCGACGGCGTTCCGGCGCCCAAGCGCGAGGAAGTCGCGCTTGCCAAACTGCGCGCCGAACTGTCCCGGCTGCCGCAGCGGGCGCAGTGGGACCAGATCATCATCATCACCCCCTACTACCGGATGTCCGAGATGCGGGGCCTGGCGGGCAAGCTGCACGGTGTGGGCATCTATGTGCAGAGCATGGACACCAACGTCGATGCGCTGGGCGCCGAGGCAACCGGCGGCCAGGTGATGGTCGAAGGCCCGGAGACCGTGACGCCTGACGGCACGCCCTCGGTACGCTCCTCGAAGTACCTGGCGCTGTATTCGTACACGCAAGTCTGGATCCTCGATGCGAAGACGCTCGAGGTGATTCGCAACGAGCCCTGGATGTTCAACGAAAAGATCAACGACATCACCTCGGGCGCGCTGGACGCATTCCGGCAACTGCCTCCCGAGAAGCTCGCCGAGCGCTTCGAGGCCTTCGCCGAGCGCGCTGCCGGCCGCGCGCTGTCGCAGACGGTGCCGCAGGTCACGCCGGGCGAACTTCGCGCGCCCCCGACGGTGAAATGACCGGCTTGGGTCAGAATCGATCGCCCCGGTCTCGCGCCTGAACGCGAGTCCGGGCCGCCCGAGGGCCCGGCACGCGGGCACGCCTATAATTTGAGCGCGCTGAGTTTTCGGGCAGCGCGACCGCTCGATCCCGTGAAAGCGCCCAGCGCAACCGCGGTGACCTGACCCGATCCGATCCCCATTCCCGGGCACCGCAATCAACGAGCGCGGCGGCCTCGACTGCGATCATGGCAACCATTCTTCAGCAGCTCCCCGCCGGCCAGAAGGTCGGCATCGCCTTCTCTGGCGGCCTCGACACCAGCGCCGCGCTGCTCTGGATGCGCGAGAAGGGCGCGATTCCCTACGCGTACACGGCCAACCTCGGCCAGCCCGACGAGCCCGACTACGACGACATCCCGCGCCGCGCGATGCAGTACGGCGCAGCCAAGGCACGGCTGGTCGACTGCCGCCAGCAACTCGTGGCCGAAGGCCTCTCGGCGCTGCAATGCGGCGCGTTCCACATCAGCACCGCCGGCGTCACCTACTTCAACACCACGCCACTGGGCCGCGCGGTCACCGGCACGCTGCTGGTGGCGGCGATGAAAGAAGACGACGTCAACATCTGGGGCGACGGCTCGACCTTCAAGGGCAACGACATCGAGCGCTTCTACCGCTACGGCCTGCTCGCCAATCCGGCGCTGAAAATCTACAAGCCGTGGCTGGACCAGCGTTTCATCGACGAACTCGGCGGTCGCGCCGAGATGTCGGCGTACATGACGCGCGCCGGCTTTGCCTACAAGATGTCGGCAGAGAAAGCCTATTCGACCGACTCCAACATGCTGGGCGCCACGCACGAGGCCAAGGACCTGGAGCACCTGTCGAGCGGCATCCGGATCGTGCAGCCGATCATGGGCGTGGCCTTCTGGCGCGACGAGGTGGCCATCAAGCGCGAAGAAGTCACGGTGCGCTTCGACCAGGGCCGTCCGGTCGCGCTCAACGGCATCGAGATGCCCGACCTGGTCGAACTGATGGCCGAGGCCAACCGGATCGGCGGTCGTCACGGCCTGGGCATGAGCGACCAGATCGAGAACCGCATCATCGAGGCCAAGAGCCGCGGCATCTACGAGGCGCCGGGCATGGCGCTGCTGTTCATCGCCTACGAACGGCTGATCACCGGCATCCACAACGAAGACACGATCGAGCAGTACCGCGACAACGGCCGCAAGCTCGGACGGCTGCTGTACCAGGGCCGCTGGTTCGACCCGCAGGCGATCATGCTGCGCGAGAGCGCGCAGCGCTGGGTGGCTCGCGCCGTCACCGGCGAAGTCACGCTCGAACTGCGGCGCGGCAACGACTACTCGATCCTCGATACAACGTCGCCGAACCTGACCTACAAGCCCGAGCGGCTGACGATGGAAAAGGGCGAGTCGCTGTTCTCGCCAGCGGATCGAATTGGCCAGTTGACGATGCGCAACCTCGACATCGCCGACACGCGCGACAAGCTGGCGGTCTACACGCAGGTGGGCCTGCTTTCAGTGGGCGGCAGCGAAGGCCTGCCGCAGCTCGGCGGCAAGGACTGAGGGACTGAGCGCGCGGTCGCCCGCTCAGAGGACGACCGGCTCGGGCTCCAGCCGCACGCCGAACTTCTCGGCCACCTTGTCCTGCACCTCGCGGGCGAGCGCCAGGATTTCTGCGCCGGTGGCGCCGCCGCGGTTGACCAGCACCAGCGCCTGCTTCTCGTAGACGCCGGCGCG
>CAZTUT010000057.1:7470-17021 GCA_964616395.1 uncultured Burkholderiaceae bacterium | reverse complement strand
ACCCGTTTGCCCGTGAGGTAGGTGGAGTCGACCGAGCGGAAACACCAGCCGGCGCGCGAGTTCTGACGCAGATCAGGCACCATCTCCATGCCCGCCAGTTGCGCCACTTCCTGGACGAAATCCTGGGTGGCATTGACGCCGATGGGCACCACGCGGGTGAAGGGCTGCTGGTACTGGCGCTGCAGCCACAGGGCCGCCGTCATGCCGGTTTCGGGGTAAAGCACCACATTGAAGTCGGCCTCGTGCAGACGGGTCAGATCGGCAGCGCTGGCCCCCAGTGGCGCAACCACCCGCACATCAACGCCCAGCTCCTCGAGCAAGTTGCGAATTTCATGCACATCGTCACGATGTCGAAAACCCAGGGCGGGCGGCCCCAGGATGTTGCAGCTTGGGCGAACGCCCTCAGGCCGCGCCCGGGGTGCTGACCGGGCCGGTGCGCTCGAGAGGTGGCGCACCATCTGATAGAAGGTCTCGGCCGCGCCCCAGTTTTCTTTGCGCTGGTAGGACGGCAGTTCCAGCGGGACCACCGGTACCGGCAGATTCAGGGCCTTGGCCAGCCCGCCCGGGTCGTCCTGGATCAGCTCGGCCGTGCAGGACGAGCCCACCATCATGGCGCTGGGCGCAAAGCGCTCATAAGCCTCGCGGGCTGCTGTCTTGAACAACTCGGCCGTGTCGCCGCCGAGGTCGCGCGCCTGAAAGGTGGTGTAGGTCACCGGTGGCCGGCGCGGCAAGCGCCCGATCATGGTGAACAGCAGGTCGGCATAGGTGTCGCCCTGGGGCGCGTGCAGCACCAGGTGCGCGTTGTCCAGCGAGGCCGCCACGCGCATCGCACCGATGTGCGGCGGCCCTTCGTAGGTCCACAGCGTCAGCTGCATGCGGTCTCCGATGTGGGCGCGCGTGCGGGCGCCAGCAGCGCGCGCCGGTGCAGCGGGCGCGCGAAAATTTCAGCCAGATCGCCGGCCTGGTCATAGCCGTGGATCGGCGTGAACAGCAGTTCGATCGACCACTTGGTGGCCAGGCCCTCGGCTTCCAGCGGATTGGCCAGGCCGAGGCCGCAGACGGTCAGGTCGGGCCGGGCGGCGCGCACGCGGTCGAGCTGACGGTCGACGTCCTGTCCCTCGGACAGCGCGGTGTCGGCCGGCAGCAGATCGAGCTCGGCGGCGACCATGCGGCGATCCAGATAGGGCGTGCCGACTTCAGTCAGCGGCATCCCCAGCTCGCGGTTCAGGAAGCGTGCCAGCGGAATCTCGAGCTGCGAGTCGGGCATGAAGAACACCCGCTTGCCAGCCAGCTGCGGCCGGTAGCGCGCGAGCGCGCGTTGGGCCCGCTCGGCCAGTGGCTGCGTCACGCGCAGGAAGGTACCGGCGTCGACGTTGAACGCGCCGGCGGCGGCGGCCAGCCACGCAGTGGTGCCTTCGGCACCGAGCGGGTAGGGCGCCGACAGCAGGCGCGCGCCGCGTGCGACCAGCGCGCGCACGGTGTCACCGTTGAACGGCTGCGCCGGCAGCACCAGCGTGTTGGGGCCCACTGCAGGCAGGTCGGTTGCGCGCCGCGCCGGCAGGAACGCGACCGGCCCGATGCCCAGTGCGTCGAACACGCGTCGCAGCTGGTCTTCGACCACATCGGCGAGGCAGCCGACAACCAGCAGCTGCTTCGCATCGGTGGCGGGCAGCAGCGGCACCAGTGCCTTGAGCGCGCCGTCTTCGCCCTGCGTGAACGTGGTCTCGATGCCCGAGCCCGAATAGTTGAGCACGCGCACCTTGGGTAGCAGGCGGGCGTTGAGCCGCTCGGCGGCCTTGGCCAGATCGAGCTTGATCACTTCCGACGGGCACGAGCCGACCAGGAACAGCGTGCTGATGTCGGGGCGCCGCGCCAGCAGCGTCAGGCAGACGCGGTCAAGTTCTTCGTTGGCATCGGCCAGGCCCGACAGGTCGCGGTCGGTCAGGATCGCGGTGCCGAAGCGCGGCTCGGCAAAGATCATCACGCCGGCCGCACTCTGGATCAGGTGAGCGCAAGTGCGCGAGCCGACCACGAGAAAGAATGCGTCCTGCATCTTCCGGTGCAGCCAGACGATGCTGGTGAGGCCGCAGAACACCTCGCGCTGGCCACGCTCGCGAAGCACTTGCGGGCCGTTGCCGCGATCGACCGCGATGCGCACGCCGCCAAGATCGTTCATGCGCGGGCTCCGGCGGGCGGTGTCAGGTCGCGCGCCGCCTGCAGACGCGCAGCGCGCAGTTTCAACAGGAACTGTCCGGCGTTGATCACATAGGCTGCGTAGGCCGCCAGCGCCAGCAGCATCTGTTGAGTCGGGTTCAGCGTCCCGGTGAAGACCGCCAGCAGATAGGCGGTGTGCAGTGCCAGCACCAGCATGCTGAATACGTCTTCCCAGAAGAACGGGCGGGCGAACAGATAGACGCCGAAGACTTCCTTTTCCCAGATCGAGCCGGTGACCATGATCGTGTACAGGACAAAAGTCTTGACCACGACCGAGGCGGTGGCCGCCAGCAGGCCCTCGCCGGTGGCGAGGAAGCGCAGCACGAGCGCGAGGCTGACCAGAAACACGAGGAACTGCAGCGGCGCCAGCACCCCCTGGACGAGCGTCCAGCGCGAGGCGTCACGGCGGCGCTTTTCCTCTGCGGTGTAGAGGGTGCGCTGCGCCGGGTCTGGCGTTCCAATCGCGATCGGCCGGGGCTGCGCCCGATCCGTCCAATGCCGCATGTCGGCCTCCTTTGGCCGGTTCTGCTGTTGTTGGGGTTCAATCTAGGCTGGACTGACTTAAGTGTCAATCAAAATTGACGTAATTTCAGGTTGACGAAGACAAAGTTGGGGTCTACAAAGGCGGCATGAGGGAAAGCTGCCTCGCAAGACCAAAGTGCGGCATAGAGCGCACGCCCGGCACAGCACCTGAGGTCAATTTGATGTCAAACGTTTGTCCAACGCTGAGCGCGACTTTGTTCATGAAACGCCCGTGCTGCGTCGGTCTGCGGTCCGCTTCGAGCGGGCTGCTGGGGAGAGGGTCATGACAGGCATGGACAGGCAGTCCACGGACGGGTCGTGCGAGGCGTCGGGCGAGTCAGCGCACGCGTCGCCGGTGGCGAGCCTGGCCGATGCGGCGTGGGTTGTGACTGCGCGGCGCGACCGACTGCTGCGCACGATCGAGGGCGAAATCATTCCGCGTCTGGTGCTCGCGCATCGTGGCCAGCGGTCGATCATCCGCGAGGCCACTCGGCCGTTCGTGGCCGACGAATCAACGCTGACGCATTTCGTGGCGCTGCTTTCGGATGTCGACGATGCGGGTGCGCGGGATTTTGTCGGCGGTCTGCTTGCGGATCGCTACGGCCTGGAGTCGATCTACCTGAATCTGTTTACCCCGGCTGCGCGGCGCCTCGGTGACATGTGGGTCGAGGACACGTGCGACTTCACCGTGGTCACGCTGGCGCTTTGGCGCCTGCAGCGCCTGCTGCACGACCATGCGCCGCAGTTCGATTGCGAGGGATCCGAGCCTGCCGACGGGCGGCGCATCCTGCTGGCCCCGATGCCGGGCGAGCAGCACACCTTCGGCATGTTCATGGTCGCCGAGTTTTTCCGGCGTGATGGCTGGGATGTCGTCGATGCCCCGGTTGCCAATGTCTCCGATCTGCTCGCGCTCGCCGCGAGGCAATGGTTCGACATCGTTGGCTTATCACTATCGTGCTCTGGCAAAATTCCTGAGTTGGCCAACTTGATCGGCGATCTGCGTCGAACGTCGCGCAATGGCGATGTCGGTGTCATGGTCGGCGGCGGGATCTTCATTGAATCGCCGGAACTGATGAAGCAAGTGGGTGCCGATGTTTCGGCGATCGATGCGCGTCAGGCGCTGCGTGCGGCCGCGGATCTGCTGACCCCTGTTCCGAGTCAGGTTGCCATCAGTTAAACACGCTGAATTTTGCGTAACAGAAACGATTGTTTCCCTTTTGCATTGATCACGTTGTAAAGGCCGCCTTCTGTCGTGACTCAGTTCATCGCCCCCAAGAAGTCTCTCGGGAATCTCGATGTCGATGCCGCGGCCAAGCTGATTGCAGCCAGCGCTGATGTGGCGCTTGTGCTCGATCAGCAGGGCGTGATCCGTGATGTCGCCGTCAGCAATCCCGACCTGGGTCAGGAGGGCTACGCGGACTGGCTCGGGCAGTCCTGGGCCGAGATCGTCACGCCGGAGAGTCGGCCCAAGATCGAGGCACTGCTACGCGACGCCGGCGGCGACAAGGGCTCGACCTGGCGTCACGTCAATCACCCGTCGGCGCGCGGCTCTGATGTGCCAATGCTGTACTCGGCGATCAAGGTCGGCAAGACCGGCAAGGTGGTTGCGGTCGGACGCAACTTGCGGCAGGTCGCGCAGCTGCAGCAGCGGCTGGTGGAGGCGCAGCAATCGCTGGAGCGCGACTACGCGCGCCTGCGTCATGCCGAAACGCGCTACCGGATGCTGTTCCAACTGGCCTCCGAGGCCATCATCGTCATCGACGCCGGTAACGAGAAGGTGATCGAGCTGAACCCGGCTGCGCAGTCGCTGCTGGGCGCGTCGGCCAAGCAGCTTGCCGGCAAGCCGTTCACCGAGGTGTTCGATGCCCTCGGCGGTCGGGCCGTGACAACGTTGCTCAATCGGGTACGCAATTCCGGCTACGCCGATGACATCAAACTGCGCCTGCGCGCCGGCGGCCCCACGTTATCGCTCTCCGTGTCGCTGTTCCAGCAGGATCGCGACGCGCAGTTCATCGCCCGGCTGGCGCTGCTGGGCGCAGCCGGCAACGCGGCGGCCGTCAGTCCCAGTGCGGCGATGCGTGCCATCGAGAACTCGCCGGACGGCTTCGTTGTCACCGACGCCGACGGCCGGCTGCTGTCGGCCAATCGCGCGTTCCTCGACGTGGTGCAGTGCCCGTCGGAGGACCGCGTGCGTGGCAAGTCGATCGCGCAGTGGCTCGGCCGGCCTGGGGCCGACCTCAGCGTACTGCTCGCCAACCTGCGTCAGCACGGCACCGTACGCCTGTTTGCCACCACGCTTCGGGGCGAGCTTGGCCTGAGCACGGAAGTCGAAATTTCCGCGGTTCAGGTTCCCGATCCCACCGAGACCGTGCTCGGCTTCGTGATTCGCAGCGTTGGACGTCGACTGCCCGCCACGGCCAGCGCGGGGGAGCGCGAACTTCCGCGTTCACCGGAGCAACTGACCGAACTGATCGGGCGGGTGCCGCTGAAGGACATCGTGCGCGAGACCACCGACGTGATCGAGCGCCTGTGCATCGAGGCTGCGCTGGAGTTGACCGGCGATAACCGCGCCTCGGCGGCCGAGATGCTCGGCCTGTCGCGCCAGAGCCTCTACCTCAAGTTGCACCGCTACGGGCTCGGCGAGCTCGACGGCGGCGAGTAGCGCGACCCCCGGGCGCGCAGCTACTTCACCCCCCGTCGCCGGCCATGCGGTCCCCTGTATCGAGCATGACACTCGCCTTGTGTCCGCAAGCGTCAAATTTGGTTGACGCTTTTGCTTGTCACGCCTAATGTAGTTTCATGGTCACGTCGTCTGCCTCCGCGCTGCGCCTGCCCGCTTCGTCGGCGGTGCTGGAACTGCTCAAACCGGTCACGTGGTTTCCGCCGATGTGGGCGTTCGGTTGCGGCGCGGTGTCCTCTGGCGTTCCGCTCGCCGAGGCCTGGGCGCTGGCGCTGGCGGGGATCGTGCTCGCCGGCCCGCTGTTGTGCGCATCGAGCCAGGCCACCAACGACTGGTTCGACCGACACGTCGATGCGATCAACGAACCAGGCCGGCCGATTCCGTCCGGGCGCATCCCCGGGCGCTGGGGCCTGTTCCTCGCGATCTTCTGGAGCCTGCTGTCGCTGCTGGTGGCGTCGCTGCTCGGCCCCTGGGTGCTGGCCGCCGCCACGCTCGGTGTTGCGCTGTCATGGGCCTATTCAGCGCCGCCATTGCGGCTGAAGAAGAACGGCTGGTTCGGCAATGCCGCCGTTGGTCTGTCCTATGAAGGCCTGGCCTGGATCACCGGTGCTGCGGTGGTGCTGGGCGGGGCCTTGCCGCGACCCGAAATCCTGTGGCTGGCGCTGCTGTACAGCGTGGGCGCGCACGGCATCATGACGCTCAACGACTTCAAGGCGATGGAGGGCGATGCGCGGATGGGTGTGCGCTCGCTGCCAATCCAGCTCGGTGCGGCCGGTGCCGCGCGCGTGGCCTGCCTGATGATGGCGCTGCCGCAGGCGATCGTGATTGCGTTGCTGCTGCACTGGGAGCGGCCGCTGCATGCGGGCATCGTCGCCGCGCTGCTCGCGGTGCAGGCGGCGCTGATGCTGCGCTTCCTGTCGGCGCCGCGCGAGCGCGCGCTCTGGTACTCGGCGCTCGGCGTCAACTTCTTCGTCCTCGGCATGCTGGCGGCAGCCTTCGGCGTGCGGGCACTGGCGGCGTCATGAGTGCGTCGGGCGCTGCCCTGCCCGGATCCGCCCAGGCGGCGAAGTCTGGCGAGCGCGCGACCGCGACTGGCCTCAGCTGGCTGGCGATTTTTCGCCTCGGCCTGGTGCAGACCGCGCTGGGCGCGATCGTCGTGCTCACCACCTCGACGATGAACCGCGTGATGGTGGTCGAGCTGGCCTTGCCGGCGATGCTGCCAGGCGCGCTGGTCGCGCTGCATCACATCGTGCAACTGCTGCGGCCGCGCTTCGGTCACGGCTCCGACGTCGGCGGCCGGCGTACGCCGTGGATCATCGGCGGCATGGCGGTGCTGGCCCTCGGCGGCATCGGCGCCGCACTGGCCACCGCGTGGATGGCGACCAACGTGGCAGCCGGCGTGGCGCTCGGTGCGTTGTCGTTCGTGCTGATCGGCATCGGCACCGGTTCGGCCGGCACCTCGCTGCTGGTGCTGCTGGCCAAGCGCGTGGAAGAAGGCCGGCGCGCCGCGGCGGCCACCATCGTCTGGACCATGATGATCGTCGGCTTCATCATCACGGCGGGCCTGGCCGGCCACTTCCTCGATCCGTTCACGCCCGCTCGCCTGGTGGTCGTGACAGCGGTGACTGCGGTTGCCGCATTCGTGCTGACGCTGCTGGCCGTGGCCGGCGTCGAGCCGCGCGGCCCCGCAGTTCAGTCGGAGACCGCGCAGTCGCTGCCATTCCGCGCCGCGCTGGCCCAGGTGTGGGCCGATGCCGACGCGCGCCGCTTTACCGTCTTCGTGTTCGTGTCGATGCTCGCCTACAGCGCGCAGGACCTGATCCTCGAGCCGTTTGCCGGCACCGTGTTCGGCTTCACACCGGGCGAGTCGACAAAGCTGTCGGGCATCCAGAACGGCGGCGTGCTGTCGGGGATGCTGCTGGTCGCGCTGGCGGCCAGTGGCCGGCATCGAATCGGCTCGCTGCGCGCCTGGACGGTCGGCGGCTGCGTGGCCTCCGCCATCGCACTGCTCGCGTTGTCGGCGGGTGGTCTCACGCCGGGCTGGCCGCTACGCGCCAACGTGTTCATGCTCGGCGTGTCCAATGGCGCGTTCGCCGTGGCCGCCATTGGTTCGATGATGAGTCTCGCGGGTGCCGGCGCCAATGGGCGCGAGGGCGTGCGCATGGGCCTGTGGGGCTCGGCGCAGGCGATCGGCTTCGCGGTCGGCGGATTCACCGGCACGGTGGCGAGCGACCTGGCGCACGCGCTGATCGGCTCGTCGGCCCTTGCCTATGCCTCGGTGTTTGCCGCCGAGGGTCTGCTGTTCGTGTGGGCGGCGCGCCTTGCGCTGAACGTGCGCGCGACCAGCCATCAACGGATGCGAATGCAGGCACCGATCGCGGAGCTTGCCGAACCTGGCCGCCGCTAGCGGCGGCTGCAGCGAAGGAGAACCCGGATGACAGCCAGCGCAACGCAAACCTTCGACGTGGTCGTGGTGGGTGGGGGACCGGCCGGCGCCACCGCGGCGACGGACCTGGCGCGCAGTGGCCGATCGGTCTTGCTGCTGGATCGGGCAGGCCGCATCAAGCCCTGCGGCGGCGCGATCCCACCCAAGCTGGTCGAGGAGTTCGCGATCCCCGATGCGCTGATGGTGGCGCGGATCAAGGCCGCGCGGATGATTTCGCCGAGCGATCGGCGTATCGACATGCCGATCGATACCGGTGGCAGCAGCGGCGGCTACGTCGGCATGGTCGACCGCGAAGTGTTCGACGAGTGGCTGCGCGAACGCGCGGCGGCGGTCGGCGCAACACGCCGCACCGGGACGTTCGAGAAATTCAGCCGCGATGACGATGGCGTGGCGGTGATCGAGTATGCGGATACCGATGGCACCACCGGTCGGGTGCGCGCGCGCGCAGTGATCGGCGCCGACGGCGCCCGCTCCGGCGTGGCGCGCCAGTGCATTCCCGGGGGCCAGGACGTGCCCTGCGTATTCGCTTATCACGAGATCATCGAGACGCCGCAGGCCGATCAGGCGCGCGCCGCTGACTTCGACCCGGCGCGCTGCGATGTCATTTATCGCGGTGAGATCTCGCCCGATTTCTACGGCTGGGTGTTCCCGCACGGGCCACACACCAGCGTCGGCGCTGGCACGATGATCAAGGGCTTCTCGGTGCGCACGGCGGTGCATGACCTGCGCGCCGCGACTGGGCTCGGCGGTTGCCGCACCGTGCGCCGAGAGGGCGCCCCGATTCCGCTCAAGCCGCTGAAGAAGTGGGACAACGACCGCGACGTCGTGGTGGCAGGCGATGCCGCCGGCGTAGTCGCCCCCGCCTCCGGCGAAGGCATCTACTACGCGATGGCCTGCGGCCGTTTTGCTGCCGAGGCGGTGCAGTCGTTCTTGGCCAGCGGCAATCCGCGCGCGTTGCGGCAGGCCCGCAAGCGGTTCCTCGCGGCGCACGGGCGGGTGTTCTGGATTCTCGGCCTGATGCAGCGTTTCTGGTATTCGAGCGATGCGCGGCGCGAGCGCTTCGTCAGCATGTGCCGCGATCCCGACGTGCAGCAGCTGACGTGGCAGTCGTACATGCACAAGAAGCTGGTGCGCAAGCGCCCGATGGCGCATGTGAAGATCTTTTTCAAGGACCTCGCGCACCTGTTCGGGCTGATGAAGCCCGAAAAGTCATAGCAGAGGCGTGACCGGTTCCGCGTGCGCGATGGCTGCCGCTGGCTGCAGCCAGTCGCGTACCGCCTGCAGGATCGCGCGCCGGACGATCTGCTGCCGCTGCGCGTCGGCGCGACCGCACACCAGTTCGCACAGGCCGTCGGTGGGCGACTCGAAGTCGCAGTGCGACGCCTGATCGATCACGCGATCGCCTTCCATGCGTCGCAAGGCGCTGCTCCACGGTGCCGAGATCGCATATGCGTTGCAGGCGCCCGACGGTGCTCGCAGCAGCCGCGCCGGTTTGTCGAGCGTGCGTGCGGCGTCGAGCCCGACACCGCCGGGGCGGTCGAACGGATCGAGCCCCAGATAACCCACGACGCCCGGCGTGTCAGCAGCCAGCAGTGCGGCGAGTCCGCCTGCCGAAAATCCCACCAGCACCACGCGCTCGACCGGCGGGCCCAACTGTCCGCCACGCATCTGCGCGATCAGGTCGGCCAG
>CAZTUT010000057.1:0-7370 GCA_964616395.1 uncultured Burkholderiaceae bacterium | reverse complement strand
CGCTTCCAGTCGATCTCCTCGTCGCTGAGTTCGCGCAGCACCTTGGCCGGCACGCCGGCCGCGATGTGGCGCGGCGGGATGATCATCGCCGCCTTGACGAATGCGCAGGCGGCCACGATCGCCGACTCGCCCACCACCGCCTCGTCCATCACCACCGCGTTCATGCCGACCATTGCGTTGCGCTTGATGATGCAGCCGTGCAGCACCGCGCCGTGTCCGATGTGCCCATCGACTTCGATCCGCGTGTCGGTGCCCGGGAAGCCGTGCATCACGCAGGTGTCCTGCACGTTGCTGCCTTCCTCCAGGATGATGCGGCCGAAGTCGCCGCGCAGGCTGGCCAGCGGCCCGACGTAGCAGCGCGGCCCGACGATCACATCGCCCACCAGCACCGCGCTCGGATGCACATAGGCGGTCGGATCGACCACCGGGCGCAGGCCCTCGATCTCGTAGCAGGCCATCGTGTCCTCGGCCTCAGGCGGTCGGCGCCGCAGCCGGTGCCGTGTGGGCGCGGCGCTGGATCACGCGGAAGCGGTTTGCGACGAATGCGCTGTCCGAGTAGCTGGCATTGGCCGCCGGATTGGCGCCGGTGGCGTGGAAGTCGGAGAAGGCGGCCGACTGGTTGACGAACACGCCGCCGGTCAGGTTGATCGACAGCGCCACGCCGCTGCGCAGCGTGGTCTCGGTCATCGCGTCGATGACGGCATCGCGCATCGAGTAAACGCCCACGGTCAGCGCGCCCTGTTCGCGCACGATCCGCTCCGACAGCGCGGCCAGCGCATCGGCGCCGCCCGGCACCGCGACCAGCGTGCAGATCGGGCCGAAGCGCTCCTCCATGTAGGCCGCCTCGTTCGACGCCGGCGCCTTCAGCAGTAGCGGCGTGCGTACCTGTGCCTGCGGAAACTCGGGGTGGGCCAGTACGCGCGAGGCCAGCGCCACCGGGAAGGCGGCCGCAGCGTCATCGATCCGGCGCAGCGTGGCCTCCGACTGGATCGCGCCCAGCACGGCTGTGGCGACCGCCGGGTCGGCCAGGAACTTGTCGATCGCCGCACCGAGGTCGGCGGCCACCTCGTCGAAGCTCTTGCGTCCCTGGTCGGTGTCGATGCCATCGGCGGGCACCAGGATCGCCTTGGTGGTCGTGCACATCTGTCCCGAATACAGGCTCAGCGTGAACGCCAGGTTGCGCAGCATGCCCTTGTAGTTGTCGGTCGACTCGATGACGACGTTGTTCACGCCTGCCAGTTCGGCGTAGACCTGCTTGCCGCGGGCATGCTCGAGCAGCCAGCGGCCGAACACCGGGCCGCCGGTGAAGTCGATCGAGGCCACGCCCGGATGCCGGACCAGCGCCTGGGTGGCCGAATCATCGGCCACCGCCAGTTGCACCAGCGCCGGGTCGAGCCCCTGCTCGCGCAAGACCTCGCGCGCGATCTGCACGCTCAGTGCGGCCGCCAGCGTGCTGGCCGGATGCGCCTTCACGATCACCGCATTGCCGGTGGTCAGCGCGGCGAACAGGCCCGGATAGGTGTTCCACGTGGGGAAGGTCGCGCAGCCGATCACCACCGCCACGCCGCGGCCCGTCACTTCATAGTGCTTGGCCATCGCCAGCGGCGGGTTCTTTCCCTGCGGCTTTTCCCAATGCGCAGCTGCGGGGACGAAGCTCATCTCGCGGTACGCGTAGGCCACCGCTTCGAGGCCGCGGTCCTGCGCATGCGGGCCACCCGCCTGGAAAGCCATCATCCAGCCCTGGCCACTGGTCAGCATGACGGCCTGCGCGAGTTCGAAGCTGCGCTTGTTCAGCCGAGCCAGGATTTCGAGACACACACCGGTGCGTCCGTCGACGCCAAGCTTGCGCCAGGCCGGCATCGCCGACTGGCCGGCTGCCACCAGCGTGTCGATGTCGCACACCGGGTACTGGACGTCGATCGCGACCCCGTACGGCGAACGGTCGGCGCTTCGCCAGCCGGTCACGCCGGGCTGGCCGAGGTCCAGCCGCGCGCCGGTCAGCGCCGCGATCGCCCGCTTGCCGTCTTCCATGGCGGTCTCGCCGTAGACCTTGGGGCTGGGCATCTCGGGGTACGGGCTCCAGTAGCCGCGGCTGGCGATGGCCTTCAGGGCGCCGTCGAGCGTGGTGCGGTGGGCGTCGAGCAGGGGGTGCGGCATGTCTTCTCCTGGCGGCCGGCGCTGACCGGCCGGGTCGCGGTACTGGGTCGTGGCGGAACAACGGATTGCGCGGCGCCCGCCCGCGGGCGGGCCAGCGGCGCAAGTACGGGCGCACGCCGGCCGCGCTGGGGTCGACCGGCAGAGCACCACAAAATCCAAAATTACTATTGATTGAACGGTCGGTCAACGAATAAGATGCGGCTCCCGAGCCGGGTGGCGCGGTAATCGACAGCCAGTTCGCGATACGGCGGGACGGCGATACGGCGAAAACGCGAGACAGCGAGACAGTGAGCGAAGCAACGATGAACGGCGTGTATTCGACGATTCGCCTCGAGCGCGAGGCCGGTGTGGCCACACTGACCCTGAACCGCCCCGACCGGCTCAACAGCTTTACCGTGGAGATGCATGGTCACCTGCGCGCCGCGCTGGCCGAGGTGCAGGCTGACGCCTCTGTGCGCTGTCTGGTGCTTACGGGTGCCGGCCGCGGCTTCTGCGCCGGCCAGGACCTGAATGACCGCGCGGTCGCGCCCGGCGAAAAGCCGGTGGACCTGGGCGACTCCATCGACAACTACTACCGGCCGCTGATTACTACGCTTCGCAGCCTGCCGATGCCGGTGATCTGCGCGGTCAACGGCGTGGCCGCCGGCGCCGGCGCCAACATCGCGCTGGCCGCCGATCTGGTGTTCGCGGCGCGTTCAGCGAGCTTCATCCAGTCGTTCGCGAAGATCGGCCTGGTGCCGGACAGCGGCGGCACCTGGATGCTGCCGCGGCTGGTCGGCCGCGCGCGGGCGCTCGGACTGGCGCTGCTCGGCGACAAGCTGAGCGCCGAGCAGGCCGAGCAGTGGGGCCTGATCTGGCGCTGTGTCGACGACGACCAACTGATGCCGCTGGTGCAGCAGACCGCGCGCCAATTGGCCGCCGGTCCCACGCTGGGCTACCTGCGGACGCGGCAGGCTATCGAGGCCGGCGACCGCAATACATTGGCGCAGAGCCTCGACCTGGAGCGCGACTTCCAGCGCGAATTGGGCAATTCGGCCGACTACCGCGAGGGCGTGGCGGCGTTCATGGAAAAGCGCGCGCCGCGCTTTTCCGGGCGCTAGGAGCCGATGATGGGCGCGCTCGACGTATCTCGCGTGGTGGGTGTGGTGGGCGCGGGCGCGATGGGCGCCGGTATCGCTCATGTCGCGGCGCTGGCGGGGCACCGCGTGCGCCTGTACGACGTCGCGCCCGATGCCATTGCACGCGGCCGCGCCGGCATCGAGAAGGACCTGAACTTCCTGGTGGGCAAGGGCCGCCTGGCGGCTGCCGAGGCCGCTGCGGTATTGGCGCGCGTCGAGCCCGCCGACACGCTGGCAGCGTTCGCCGACTGCGGCCTGGTGATCGAGGCAGCGGCCGAGGACCTGTCGATCAAGCAGCAGCTGTTCGCCACGCTCGAAGGCATCGTCCCAGACGACTGCGTGCTGGCGACCAATACCTCGTCGCTGTCGATCACCGCGATCGCGGCGACGCTGGCGCGCCCGCAGCGGCTGGCCGGCATGCACTTTTTCAACCCGGCGCCGCGGATGAAGCTGGTGGAAATCGTCAGCGGCGTCGAGACCGATGCCGCGGTCACCGACCTGCTGGCAGCGACCGCGCGTGCCTGGGGCAAGGTGACCGTGCACGCGCGCTCCACGCCGGGCTTCATCGTCAACCGGCTGGCGCGGCCGTTCTATGGCGAGGCGTGGCGCGTGCTGCTGGAGTCGGGCGGCGATCCGGCGTCGCTCGATGCGGTGATGCGCGACTGCGGCGGCTTTCCGATGGGTCCGTTCGAACTGATGGACCTGATCGGGCACGACGTCAACCTCGCGGTCACGCGCTCGGTGTTCGAGGCCACGTTCTTCGACCGGCGCTACACGCCGTCGCTGGCGCAGCAGGAACTGGTGCGCGCCGGTCGACTCGGCCGCAAGCGCGGCCGCGGCATCTACGACTATCGCGATGGCGCGCAGCCGCCGGCGCCGCGCGTGGATGCGGGCGCGGAAGCGGCGCGCCGCGTGGTGCTGGTCGGCTCGCTCGGCCTGGCCACGCCGATCGTCTCGCGGCTGGAGGCAGCCGGCATCGACGTGGTTCGGGTGCAGGGCAAGGCCGGTGTACCGGGATGGCTGGAAATCGGCAGTGCCCGGCTGATGCTGTCCGATGGCCGCCCGGCCACGCGCCGCGCGCTGGAGGATGAGCACGGTCATCTGGTGCTGTTCGATCTGGCGCTCGACTACGCCGCCACGCCGCGCCTCGGCCTGGCGCGCGCCGACCAGTGCGGCGATGCCGCGTTCCGGTCGGTCTGCGCAACGCTGACCGCGGCCGGCTATGCCTGCACGCCGCTCGACGACGTGGCTGGCCTGATCGTGCTGCGCACGGTGGCGATGCTGGTCAACGAGGCGGCTGATGCAGTCGCCACCGGCATCTGCTCGGTCGACGCCGTGGATGAGGCGATGCGTCATGGCGTCAACTACCCGCGCGGTCCGATGGCCTGGGCCGAGGCGGTCGGGCTCGACTTCTTTGCGCGTGCGCTGGCCAACCTGCGCGATCACTACGGCGAGGAGCGCTACCGGACATCGGTGCTGATCCAGCGCCGAGGCTGGACTGGACGAGGATTCAACGAATGAGCGAGCAGACGCCCCCGAAGCACGACCCGCAGCAGGTGGCCGAGGCCGTCCGCGAAGGCATGTTCGCCAACGACCATGCGTCGCGCGGCCTGGGCATGCACATCGAGGCGGTGGCCCCCGGCTACGCCCGCATCGTGATGACGGTGCGCAAGGACATGCTCAACGGCTTCGCGATCTGCCACGGCGGCTTCATCACCACACTGGCCGATTCCACCTTCGCGTTCGCCTGCAACAGCTACAACGCGCTGACGGTGGCCAGCGGCATCGTGGTCGACTTCCTGGCGCCGGCGCACGAGGGCGATCGCCTGCTGGCCGAGGGCCGCGAGGTGTCGCGCTCCGGTAGCACCGGCGTGTACGACATCACCGTCACCAACCAGCACGGCAAGACCGTGGCCGTGATGCGCGGCCGCTCTCACACGATGAAGGGCCGGCACGTCGTCGAACTGTGACCGCCCACCGCCACGACAACAGACCGAGGAGACCCTGACGATGAGCCGATCCCGCCCGGCGCAACTGGAGCCGATCGAGACCGCCAGCCGCGACGAGATCGCAGCCCTGCAGCTTTCGCGGCTGCAGTGGTCGCTGTCGCATGCGTACGAGAACGTGCCGCACTACCGCGCCGCCTTCGATCAGGCGGGCGTGCATCCGTCCGACTGCAAGTCGCTGGCCGATCTGGCGAAGTTTCCGTTCACGACCAAGAAGGACCTGCGCGACAACTATCCTTTCGGCATGTTCGCGGTGCCGCGCGAGAAGCTGGCGCGCATCCACGGCTCCAGCGGCACCACCGGCAAGCCGACCGTGGTCGGCTACACGCTGAAGGACATCGACACCTGGGCCACCGTGATGGCGCGCTCGATCCGCGCCGCTGGCGGCCGGCCGGGCGACATGGTGCATGTCAGCTACGGGTACGGCCTGTTCACCGGTGGCCTGGGCGCGCACTACGGCGCCGAGAAGCTCGGCTGTAGCGTGGTGCCAATCTCTGGCGGCATGACCGAGCGCCAGGTGCAGCTGATCGAGGACTTCAAGCCCGAGATCATCATGGTCACGCCGTCGTACATGCTGGCGATCGCCGAGGAAATGGAGCGGCAGGGCATCGATCCGAAGAAGACCTCGCTGCGCATCGGCATCTTCGGCGCCGAGCCGTGGACGCCGGCGATGCGCGAGGCGATCGAGACCAAGACCTCGCTCGATGCGATCGACATCTACGGTCTGAGCGAGATCATCGGCCCCGGCGTGGCGCAGGAATGCCTGGAGACCAAGGATGGCCTGACCGTCTGGGAGGACCACTTCTACCCCGAGATCATCGATCCGGAGACCGGTGCCGTGCTGCCCGATGGCGAGAAGGGCGAACTGGTGTTCACCTCGCTGACCAAGGAAGCGCTGCCGATGGTCCGCTACCGGACGCGCGACCTGACGCGGCTGCTGCCGCCGACCGCGCGCAGCATGCGGCGGATCGAGAAGATCACCGGTCGCTCCGACGACATGCTGATCATCCGCGGCGTCAACCTGTTCCCGACGCAGGTCGAGGAGATGATCCTCAAGCAGCCGGAACTGGAGCCTTACTACCTGCTGGAGGTCACGCGCCCCGGTCATCTCGACGAGCTGACGATCCATGTCGAGATGGGCCCGGCGCTGGCCGAAGGCAGTCACGATGCGCGCCATGCGGCGGCCGCGCAGCTCGAGCACAACATCAAGAACTACATCGGCGTGTCCTGCGAGGTGCAATTGGCGCCGCCGATGAAGCTGGAGCGGTCGATCGGCAAGGCCAAGCGCATCGTCGATCGGCGTCCCAAGTGATCGAACACCGGATCGAATCCCTGATCGAACTGCCGGCGCGCGCCACGCGCCGGCCTGAATGAGCAAGGAGCAGGCATGTACACGCAAGCACTGGACATCGGCGGCAAGGACAACGAAAGCAAGCGCGGCCCGCGTTCGCTGACCGAGCAGCAGTACGAGCAGGAGTTCGACGCCAAGATCGCGCGCAGCGACTTCATCGAGCCCAAGGACTGGATGCCTGAGGGCTACCGCAAGACGCTGGTGCGGCAGATCAGCCAGCATGCGCACTCCGAGATCGTCGGCATGCTGCCGGAAGGCAACTGGGTCACGCGCGCGCCGAGCCTGAAGCGCAAGGCGATCCTGCTGGCCAAGATTCAGGACGAAGCCGGCCACGGCCTGTACCTGTACGCGGCCGCCGAGACGCTGGGCGTGTCGCGCGATGACCTGGTCGATGCGCTGCATTCCGGCAAGGCCAAGTACTCGTCGATCTTCAACTACCCGACGCTGAACTGGGCTGATATCGGCGTGATCGGCTGGCTGGTCGACGGCGCGGCGATCATGAACCAGATCCCGCTGTGCCGCTGCTCCTACGGGCCCTATGCGCGCGCGATGGTGCGCATCTGCAAGGAGGAGTCGTTCCACCAGCGCCAGGGCTTCGAGATCATGCTGACGCTGTCGCGCGGCACGGCCGCGCAGAAGGCGATGGCCCAGGATGCGCTCGACCGCTGGTGGTGGCCCGTGCTGATGATGTTCGGCCCGAGCGACGCCGAATCGATCCACTCGGCGCAGACGATGCGG
>CAZTUT010000056.1:0-17089 GCA_964616395.1 uncultured Burkholderiaceae bacterium | reverse complement strand
TTTCGCCGTCAGCGCGGAAGGCACGGCAGAACAAATTTCCGAGGAGACTCCAATGAAACGACGCGAATTTTCCGGCGCGATGCTGGCGGCGGCGGCTGCGCCAATCCTGATGGCCGGCGCGGCGCACGCGCAGTCGGCGCCGTCGATCCGCATGATGATCCCCGCCAATCCGGGCGGCGGCTGGGACAGCACCGGCCGCGCGCTGGCGGCAGCGATGCAGTCGGCCAAGCTGGTGTCGGGCGTGCAGTTCGACAACAAGGGTGGGGCCGGCGGCACGATCGGGCTGGCGCAGTTCGTCAACGCCGCCAAGGGCGACCCGAACGCGCTGATCATCGGTGGCATGGTGATGGTGGGCGGCATCATCCTGAACAAGTCGCCGGTGACGCTCGACCAGATCACGCCGATCGCGCGCCTGACCACCGAAAACATGGTGGTGGTGGTGCCGGCCAAGTCGCCGCACAAGACCATCGGCGACCTGATGAACGCGTTCAAGGCCAATCCGGGCTCGGTGTCCTGGGGCGGCGGCTCGGCCGGCGGCAGCGATCACATCCTGATCGGCCTGATGGCGCGCGCGGTGGGCGGCGATCCGTCCAAGGTCAACTACGTGGCGTTCAAGGGCGGCGGCGAGGCGGTGGCGGCGATCATCGGCGGCCACGTGGCGGCCGGCGTGTCGGGGCTGTCGGAGTTCGCCGAGCACATCAAGAGCGGCCGCATGCGCGCGCTGGCGATGTCGGGCGAGGGCCGCGAGGACGGCATCCCGACGCTCAAGGAGCAGGGCATCAACGTGGTGCTGGGTAACTGGCGCGGCATCTTTGCCGCCCCCGGGATCACGCCGGCGCAGCGCGATGCGCACATCAAGCTGGTGCGTGCCGCCACCGAGTCGCCGGCGTGGAAGGAAAGCCTGGCGAAGAACGGCTGGCAGCCGTGGTTCCTCGAAGGCGATGCCTACAAGGCGTTCATCGACGAGGACGTCAAGCGCGTGGGCGCAATCCTCGAGTCGCTGGGCCTGCGCAAGTAGATCGCCGGCCGAACCCAGCGCGCGATGAGCGACGCCGCCGAGCAGCGCCGCACCCGCGAAGCGGCAGTCGAGCTGGCCGTCTCGGCGGCGCTGCTGGCGCTCGGCGCGTTCGTGCTGGTCGCGGCGCGCAACATCCCGTCGATCGGCGGCTTCTCGGGCGTGGGGCCGAATGCGATGCCGGCGATCGTCGGCACCGGCCTGGTGCTGATCGGGCTGTGGCTACTGGCCGAGCGGCTGACCGGCGGCTGGCGTCGGCCCGAAGCCCCTCCGGTCGAGCGCGGCGAGCATGCGTTCCATGCGCCGGGCTTCGTCTGGATCAGCGCCGGACTGGCAGCGCAGATGCTGCTGATCAACACGGCCGGCTTCATCGTGGCCGCCACGGCGCTGTTTGTTGGCGTGGCGCGTGGCTTTGGTAGCCGCCGGCCGCTGCGCGATGCGCTGCTGGGCTTCGCGATCTCGCTGGCGATCTTCCTGTTCTTCGTGCGCTTTCTGAACGTGGGCTTGCCGGCGGGCTGGCTCAAGCCACTGGTCGGCGCCGCCGGGCTGTAGCCGCGGCCAACGGGTCCTGATCTGGCGCGCTCCGCCTTTCACGCGGTTCATCCTCACCTGTCCCGATGAGCGAGACCCTGACTGCACTGATGGCCGGCTTTGGCGTGGCGCTGCAGCCCGGCAACCTGTTGTGGGGCGTGCTCGGCGTCACGCTGGGTACGCTGATCGGGGTGCTGCCGGGGGTCGGCCCGGCGCTTACGGTGGCGATGCTGCTGCCGCTGACCGCCAAGCTCGACCCCACCGGTGCGCTGATCATGTTCGCCGGCATTTATTACGGCGCGATGTACGGTGGCTCGACCACCACGATCCTGCTGAACACGCCGGGGGAGAGCGCGAGCATCGCCACCGCGCTCGAAGGCAACCAGATGGCCAAGCGCGGCCGCGCCGGGCCAGCGCTGGCCACCGCGGCCATCGGCTCGTTCGTGGCCGGCTCGATCGCCACCGTGCTGCTGACGCTGCTGGCGCCGCTGGTGGTTGAGGTCGCGCTGCAGTTCGGGCCGACCGAGTACTTCGCGCTGATGGTGTTCGCCTTCGTCACCGTGTCGGCGGTGCTGGGCTCCTCCACGTCGCGCGGGCTGGCCTCGCTGTTCGTCGGGCTGCTGCTGGGCGTGATCGGCATCGACGAGCAGACCGGCCAGATGCGGCTGGCCTTCGGCGTGCCCGAGCTGCTCGACGGCATCGACGTGGTGGTGCTGGCGGTCGGGCTGTTCGCGGTCGGCGAGGCGCTGTACGTGGTCGCGCACGCCAGCCGGCTCGAAGAGAAGATGGAATCGCTCAAGGGCTCGCTGTGGATGAGCCGCGACGACTGGCGCCGCTCGTGGCCGGCCTGGCTGCGCGCCACCGGCATCGGCTTTCCGTTCGGCACGATTCCGGCCGGCGGCTCGGAGATCCCGACCTTCCTGTCGTACGCGACCGAGAAGAAGCTGTCGAAGAATCCGGACGAGTTCGGCAAGGGCGCGATCGAGGGCGTGGCCGGCCCCGAGGCGGCCAACAACGCCGCCGCCACCGGCGTGCTGGTGCCGCTGCTGACGCTGGGCATTCCCACCTCGGCTACCGCGGCGATCCTGCTGGCGGCCTTCCAGAACTACGGCATCCAGCCCGGCCCGATGCTGTTCCAGACCCAGACCGGGCTGGTGTGGGGGCTGATCGCCAGCCTGTACGTGGGCAACGTGCTGCTGCTGGTGCTGAACCTGCCGCTGATCGGGCTGTGGGTGAAGGTGCTGACGATCCCCAAGCCGCAGCTGTATGCCGGCATCCTGGTGTTCGCGACCATGGGCGCGTTCAGCCTGCACCAGTCGGTGGTCGATCTGGTGATCCTGTACACGTTCGGCGTGCTCGGCTACGGGATGCGGCGCTGCGGCTTCCCGGTGGCGCCGTGCGTGATCGGCCTGATCCTCGGCCCGCTGGCCGAGACGCAGCTGCGGCGCGCGCTGTCGATCAGCCAGGGCGACTGGAGCGTATTCTTCACGCATCCGATCTCGGCCACGGTGCTGGCGCTGACCGCGCTGCTGCTGGTCGCGCCGCTGGTACTGCGGCGGATGCGGCGCCGCGCCGCCGCCTGACCGATTCACATTCCCTGTCCAACATGCATCCACTTGCCTTGGTTCGTTGCGTTGCCGTGCTGGCGGCGTTCATGCTGCCGTTGACACTGCCTGTGGCCCGCGCCGCCGATGCGATGCCGGCCGGCATCGTCTGGAAGCAGGCGGCGGAGATCGACGCCGCCTTTGCCGAGGCGCGCCAGCAGAACAAGCCGTTGTTCCTGTACTGGGGCGCGGTGTGGTGCCCGCCGTGCAACCAGGTCAAGGCCACGGTGTTCTCGCGCGCCGACTTCATCGAGCGCTCGCGACTGTTCGTGCCGGTGTACGTCGACGGCGATGCGCCGGCCGCGCAGAGGCTGGGCAGCCGCTTCAAGGTCAGCGCCTACCCGACGATGCTGCTGCTGCGGCCCGATGGCAGCGAGATCACGCGCCTGCCGGGCGAGGTCGACCCGGATCGCTACATGCAGGTGCTGCAGCAGGGCATCAACGGCGGCCGGCCGGTCAAGGCGCTGCTGACCAGCGCGCAGAGCGGCAAGGCAGCGCTCGGCGCCACCGACTGGCAGCGGCTCGCGTTCTATTCGTGGTGGACCGACGATCAGTCGCTGCTGCCGCGTGCCGAGCGCGCCAGCGCGCTGTGGGCGCTGGCCGGCAAGTCGCAGACGGTCGCCCCCGACGCTTCGGCGCGGCTGGCGCTGACCGCGGCGGCGATGGCCGCGGCGGACAAGAACACCACGCTCGACAAGCGCGCGCTGCTGCAGCGGGTGCGTGCGGTGCTGGCCGATCCGCGCGTGTCGCGCGCGGCGTTTGCCGAGATACGGAACGCCGCCGGGTCGGTGCCCGGCTACCTGACTGAGGCCGGTTCGGCCGAGCGCGGCGCGCTGGTCCAGCAGTGGGATCGGCGGCTGACGCAGCTGGCGGCCGACAGCCAGCTGTCGCGGCTCGACCGCATTGCCGCCACCGATGCGCGGGTGGCGCTGGCGCGGCTCGATGCGCCCAAGGGACCGCTGCCGCTGGCCCTGCAGACGGAGGTGCGCGCGGTGACGCTGCGTGCCGAGCGCGAGGTGACCGACCGTTACGAGCGCGAGGCGGTGGTGTTCGCGTCGTCGCAGGTGCTGGCCGATGCCGGCCTGCTCGACGAGTCCGACGCGATGCTGCGCGCCGAGCTGAAGCGCTCGGCCACGCCGTACTACCACATGCTCGGGCTGGCCTCGAACGCGCGCAAGCGCGGTGACACCCCGGCGGCGCTGAACTGGTACGAGCAGGCCTATGCGACCTCGCAGGGACCGGCCACGCGGCTGCAGTGGGGGGCGTCGTATGTGCGCGCGCTGATCGATCTGGCGCCGACGGACGCCGAGCGCATCGAGCGCGCGGCGCGCAGCGTGATCGGCGAGCTGGCGCCGACCGCCGAGACCTTCCATGCGCGCAATCGCAGCGTGCTCGATCGGATGGGCGCGCGCCTGAACGACTGGAACAAGGACGGCCGCAACGACGCCGCGCTGACGCGGCTGCGGACCCAGCTCGGCGCGATCTGCGCGCAACTGCCGGCGCAGGCGCCGGAGCGATCGACCTGCAACGACGCGCTGACGAAGAAGGGCTGATCGGGCGCAGCCGCCGCCGTGGGTGGCGGCTTGCGTTGCTGCGGTGTCAGCGCACCGCCTGCGCCTGCAGTGCCTCGATGTGCGCGTCCTTGTCGCGCCACAGCCCGTTGACCCACTCCTGCACCTGCGCGCGCAGCGCCGGATCGGCCGCATAGTCGCCGCTGGCGAGCGCCGCCGGGATCGGCCGCTGCTGCACATCGACGATCACCTGCCGCAACCGGCCGCTGAGCAGCTGCCAGAACGTGGGCGCGCCATCGGGGTAGACGATGGTCACGTCGAGCAGCGCGTCGAATCGGCTGCCGAGCGTGCCCAGCGCGATCGCCACGCCGCCGACCTTGGGTTTGAGCAGGTGCCGGTACGGGGACTGCTGCGCGTCGTGCTTGGCGCGCGTGAAGCGCGTGCCTTCGAGGAAGTTGATGACCGAGGTGGGCACGCGCTTGAACTTCTCGCAGGCGGCGCGCGTGCGCTCCAGGTCGTCGCGCCCGGCCGCGCCCCCCTTGCGGTGCATGAACGGGAAGTCGAGCGCCCACCAGGCGAGCCCGATCACCGGCACGTAGATCAGCTGCCGTTTCAGGAAAAACTTCAGCAGCGGAATGCGGCGCGACAGCGTTCGCTGCAGCACCAGAATGTCGACCCAGCTCTGGTGGTTGCTGATCACCAGGTACCAGCCGCGCGGATTCAGGCCGTCGAGCCCGCGCACATCCCAGCGGGTGCGGCCGACCAGCGCCATCCAGCCGCTGTTGATCGCGATCCACAGCGTGGCCAGCGCATTGAGGCCGTGATCGGTCAGGCGCCGCAGCGGTGTCCACGGCACCACGAGCTTGAGCAGCGCCAGCGGGATCATCAGGCTGAACAGCAGCGTGGTGCTGAGGGCCACGGTGACGGCGACCAGCGCGCCGCGCAGCGCAGGCAGCACACCACCTGCAGTCGTGGGTGCGGAAGCGGCAGGTCGCGGTGCGGACGAAGGGTCGGTCATCGGCGGAGCGGGCGTGGGCGGGGCGCAGGACGCGCAGCGCGCATTGAACCAGATTGTGCGGCCGTGGCGCCGCCCCCTCGCCGGCATCCGTGGTTGCGCCGCGTCAAGTCCCGGTGCACAGTCGCGGCTAAGTTGCAGGGCCGTTCCCGCAGCGTCGTTGAGCCGCGCTGCGACACGCTTAGAGGTCGATCGATGCACGGAACCGCTGATCACTCGCTGTCTGCCACGCCCTCACCGGTACCGGCTGCGTCGCCTGCGGCTGCGGTGGCGCCGGGGTCGCTCGGTGCCTGGCTGCTGGCGCTGCGTCCGCGCAGCATGACGATCGCGGTCAGCCCGGTGGTGGTGGCGGTGGCGCTGATCTGGGCCCGCGGCAGCGCGATCGATCCGTGGCTGGTGGCGCTGGTGCTGGCGGCGGCGGTGATGATGCAGGCGATCACCAACCTGCAGAACGATGTTGGCTATACCGCGCGCGGTGCCGAGAAGCGTGGCGACCGCGTCGGCCTGCCGCGCGCCACCGCGCTCGGCCTGCTCTCGCACGCGCAGGTGCGCGGCGCGATCCTGCTGGCAATCGGTCTCACACTGCTGATCGGCCTGCCGTTCGTTCATCTGCGCGGGCTGCCGGCGTTGCTGGTGGGGGCCTCGTCGATCGTGGCGGCGCTTGCCTACATGGGCGGTCCGCGGCCGATTGCCTACACGCCGCTGGGCGAGGCTACGGTGTTCGTGTTCTTCGGGCTGGTGGCGATGGTCGGGACCGACCTGGCGCTGACCGGCAGCGTCACCGATCCGGCGCTGTGGCTGGCCGGTGCGGCGATCGGCGGCATCGCCACCGCGGCGCTGCTGGTGAACAACGCGCGCGACTGGCAGCACGATGGCGCGGTTGGCCGGCGCACGCTGGTGGTGGTGCTGGGCCGGCCCGCTGCCGATGCGATCTACGCGGTGCTGGTGCTGGGGCCGCTGGTGCTGCTGGCGCCGCTGGCGTGGCTGATGCAGTCGGCCTGGCTGCTGCTGCCGCTGCTGTGGCTGCCAGCGTGCGTGAAGCTGGTGCGCGACTTCGCCGCCTGTCCGCCGGGGCTGGCCTACAACGGCGTGCTGTTCCGGACCTTCGTGATGGAGCTGAAGTTCGCGGCGCTGCTGGCGGCGGGCGCGGTGCTGTCGCGCGTGCTGTAGCGGGCGCTTGCTTCAGAGACGCTGCAGCGGCAGGTGCCGTTGCGCGATCACGGCGCGGCGTTGCGCGCAGCGACGCCGTCAGCTCCGCCCCTCGGCTGCCAGCCGCGCCTTGTCTTCCAGCGTGGTCCACTGTTCGAGCAGCGCCGCGAGCTCGACATCGATCGCCTCGACCCGTGCAGCGTCGCTGCGCATCTGGTCGGCGCCGGCGCGGTGGTAGTCGGGTCCAGCCATTGCCGCGTTCAGCGCGGCCTGCTCGGCCTCCAGGGCCTCGATCTGCGCTGGCAGGGTTTCCAGCGCGCGCTGCTCCTTGTAGCTGAGCTTGACGCGCTGCCGGTCGCGCGCGCCGGGGGCCGATGCCGCGGCGCTGTCCGCGGTCGATGCGGCCACGGCGGCGGCTTCCTGCGGCTTCGGCCGCTGCACCAGCCAGTCGCTGTAGCCGCCCACGTATTCGCGCCAGCGGCCGTCGCCTTCGCTGACCAGCGTCTGCGTGGCGATCGCATCGACGAACGCGCGGTCGTGGCTGACCAGCAGCAGCGTGCCGCGGTACTCCTGCAGCGTGGACTCGAGCAGTTCGAGCGAGTCGATGTCCAGGTCGTTGGTCGGTTCGTCGAGCACCAGCAGGTTGGCGGGCCGCGCGAACAGTCGCGCCAGCAGCAGCCGGTTGCGCTCGCCGCCCGACAGCGTGCGCACCGGCGCGCTTGCTCGGCGCGGCGGAAACAGGAAGTCGCCCAGGTAACTCATCACGTGCTTGCGGCTGCCACCGACCTCGATCCAGTCGGAGCCCGGCGCGATGGTTTCGGCCACGGTCTTCTCGGGGTCGAGCTGCGCGCGCATCTGGTCGAAGTAGGCGACCTCGAGTTGCGTGCCGAGGGTGACGCAGCCGGCATCGGGCGCGAGCGTGCCGAGGATCAGCTTGAGCAGCGTGCTCTTGCCGGCGCCGTTGGGGCCGATCAGCGCCAGCCGGTCGCCGCGCATCAGGCGCAGGTCGAGGTCGCGCACCAGGCAGCGGCCGCCGAATGACTTGCTGACCCCTTCCAGTTCGGCCACGCGCTTGCCGCTGCGCTCGCCGGCATCGAGCGTCAGCCGTACCTGGCCGACGCGCTCGCGCCGCTCGGCGCGCTCGCCACGCAGTTGCTGCAGGCGGCGCACGCGACCCTCGTTGCGGGTACGGCGCGCCTCGATGCCCTTGCGGATCCACACCTCTTCCTGGGCCCAGAACTTGTCGAAGCGGCGCCGCGCCACCGCCTCGGAGGCGAGCTCCTCTTCCTTGCGCTGCGTGTAGGCGGCGAAGTTGCCGGGATAGCTGCGCAGCACGCCGCGATCGAGCTCGACGATGCGGGTGGCCACGCGGTCGAGGAACGCGCGGTCGTGCGTGATGACGATGGCGGCTGGCGCGCGGATCACCAGCGTTTCGAGCTGCTCGATGGCCTGCACGTCGAGGTGGTTGGTCGGCTCGTCCAGCAGCAGCAGATCGGGACCGAGCGCGAACGCCAGTGCCAGCGCGGCGCGCTTGCGTTCGCCGCCGGAGGCACTGGCCGGATCGCGCGCGCCATCCACGCCGAGGCGCTGCAGGAATTCGTCGAGGCGCGCCTCCACGCGCCAGCGCTCGCGCTCGTCGCCCAGCGCGGCGATGTGGCCGCGTCGCATCAGGCTGTCGCGCAGGTGCGCAGCCGCCGGCAGCTCCGGCTCCTGCTCGACACTGACGATGCGCAGGCCGTCGCGTCGCTGCACCTGGCCGTCGTCGAGCGCGATGCGGCCGGCCAGAACGCTCAGCAGCGAGCTCTTGCCGGTGCCGTTGCGGCCGATCAGGCCGATGCGCTCGCCGTCCTGCACCGACAGCGCGGCGTGGTCGAGCAGCGGCACATCGCCGAACGCGAGTTCGGCATCGATCAGCGTGCACAGGGTCATTGGGTGGGCGGGCCTGCGGCGGGGCGCGGGGTGGCGTCGGTAGTGGAGTTGGTGGCAGATTCGGCGGCGGAGCGCGACTGTACGCCGTCCGTTCGCGCTGGCGCGGTGGCGATCAGCAACACGCCAGCCGCCGCCAGCAGCAGCGCCACCAGGTGCAGCAGCGAGAACGGCTCGCCCAGCAGCAGCGCACCGACCAGCGTGGCGCTGATTGGCAGCGCGACCGTGAACACGCCGGCGGTGCTGGCCGGCACGTCGCGCATGCCGGTCATCCACAGCCAGACCGCGAACAGGCTGGCGGCCAGCGCGTAGAACACCAGCAGCAGCCAGTCGCCCGCGCCAACGGCAGCGAAGTCGATCGGCGTCTGGACCAGCTGCCACAGCCCCCACGGGGCGATCAGCGCCAGGCCCCACAGGTTGATCAGCGCCGACACGCGCAGCGGCGCGCGCCGCTGCGCCAGCCGACGCGCGAAGATCACGTAGCTGGCCTCGCAGACCACGGCGGCCAGCATCAGCACGTTGCCCAGCAGCGCCGAGGCGCGGCCGCCGTCATCGGCGCGCACCAGGCTCAGCAGTGCGATGCCCGCAACCGCCAGCGCGATCGCCAGCACGGCGCGCCCGCCCAGCCGCTCGCGCAGCAGCAGCCACGACAGCAGCGCCACCACCGCCGGCAGCGTGGACAGGATCACGCCGGCCGCGCTCGCGGTGGTGCGCGCCACGCCGTTGAGCATCGCGATCGAGAACAGGAAGTTGCCGAAGAACGACATCAGGAACAGCTGCAGGTGCTCGCTGCGCGTCAGCGGTGGCTCGTCGCGCGCGGGGCGCGTCCACGGGATCATCGCCACCGCGGCGATCGCGAAGCGCAGCAGCGCCAGCACCAGCACCGGAAACACCGCCAGCAGCGGCTTGGACAAGGCGACGTAGCTGCCCACCAGCGCCATCGACGCGGTCAGCAGCAGATAGGCGCGCAGGCGCGGCGGGTGAGCGCTCATCCGGCGATTGTGAGGCATCGTGTGCTGCACCGCCTGCGCGCGCTGCGCTGCCGCCTGCGTCGTGCCGTCACCTCATACCGACATAGCCGGATGTTCCGTCGCGCGACCTGCGGGTGCCGACAATGGCGGCATTGCCGCCGTCTGGCGGTTTCGCCTTCGAGTGATCCCATGGTCGACCTGTCTCGCAGCGCGTTTCGCGCATTTCCGATTCGCCACAGCGCGCTGGCTGCGCTGACGGCGCTGCTGTTTGCCGCGCCCGCCCATGCGCTTGCGCCCGAAGGCGAGGCCGAGCGCGAGGCGCGCGAGGCACAACAGGTCCTCAGCGACCGCTATACGGCGGCCTGGGCCACGCTCGGCGCCGGCGAACGCGCCCGCTTTGCCCAGGCCGAGCGCCACTGGCTGCACCACACGCGCTGGGCGCAACAGCGCCAGTGCATCGCAACGGCGACGTCGGCTACGGCCACCGCCACCGTCACCGCCACCGACGCCGAAGCTGCCGAGCTTTCCGCGCGCTGCCTCGCCGAGGTCACGCGCCAGCGCGCTCAACGTCTGGCGCAGCCCGCGCTGGCGGCTCGATAAGCTCGTGGCGAGCGCCTCGCCGACGGTGCGTCGGGGGGCGGGCGTCGGTTGACCTGAGGCGTCGTCTGACGCGGCGCAGCTTGGCCGGGGCTGCGGCATCGGCCGCGACCTCTGCGTGAATCGTCGTCGGACGACGTGTTGGCCTGAACGAGTGTCGCAGCCGCGCGACTAAGTTTTTATGCTTACCTACCAAGGGTTCGCTTGCGGCTGAATTGCTCGCCGACGGGGGGCCGCTGTCCCGAACCTCGTTTTTGTCGGTTTGTACTTACCAATTCACGGTATCGAGGCGCTGCAGCACTGACTTGTCGAATTTTCACGAAATCGTTGCTTCGCTCTGGCGCCGAGGGGGGTGTTTACTAGCGCGCTGGTGACCCCGCCCGTTTGCCGTCGGTATCGATTGCTCGGCATGCGCGCAAGCGTTGGGATCGGAATCGTGAAAGAGTCATTCGACGAGGCAGACATGGCAGGACGGCGCAGGATTGGCGAAGCCGATGAACATGCCGACTCGTTCAGCGGCGTCGGTCAGCGGGTTCACAGCCGTCGCGTGCAGCGCGGTTTCACGCTGGCTGGCATGTCCGAACGCACCGGGTTGTCGAAGGGGTACCTGTCGCGCATCGAGAACGGCCGCAAGTCGCCGCCACTGGACACGCTGCGCAGACTGGCGCGGGCGCTGGGCACCGATGTCGGCGTCCTGCTGTCCGACGAGCCGGGCGCCGACCCTGAGGTGCCGCCCTCGTTCTCGGTCGTGCGGGCGGCCCAGCGGTCGCGCGCAGTGCAGCCAGAGAGCGCTTTCGGTTACGTGTACCAGCAACTGGTCGGCGACGAGGTTCGCCCGGCGCTGCGACCGTATCTGCTGCAGCTGCCCGCCGACGTGGACGAGCACGTGTTCTTCGAGCACGACGGCCAGGAGTTCATGTTCGTGCTGGAAGGCCGGATCGAATGGGCGATCGGCGAGCAGCACGTGATGCTCGACCCCGGCGATGCGCTGCTGCTGGACTCGTGCATCGCCCACCGCGCGCGCCCGGTCGGCGGACCGGCGCAGGCGCTGGTGGTGTTTGTGCCGCAGCGCGGACAGAGCGATCCGAAGAACCGCTGGCGCAAGAAGTCCGCTGCGGCAAAGTCATCAGACGCGGACGTTTAACCGCTGCGCGCTGCGTGCGTCAGCGTCGTTGCCACGGCGCATAGAGCAGCGCAATCCAGCCGGCGATCAACAGCACGCCACCGAGCGGCGTGATCGCGCCGAGCGCGCGCGCGCCTGTGGCCACCAGCAGGTAGAGGCTTCCGCAGAACAGCAGCGTGCCGGCGGCAAAGCACAGTCCGGCCACGCGGGCGGACCGGCCAGGCCAGCGGGTCACCGCCCAGGCGGCGGCCAGCAGCGCCAGCGCGTGCAGCATCTGATAGCGCGCGGCGGTGTCGAACACCGCGAGCAGGTCCGGCGTCAGTCGCGCCTTCAGCGCATGCGCGCCGAACGCACCTGCGGCCACGCCCAGCGCGCCGCTGGCGGCGCCGAGGGAAAAGAACAATCGGTCCATACGCGTCTTTCGGCTTACCCGCGCACGACGACCGGTCGTGCCGCGCGGATGCGAAGATACCGGCATTGCGCGCAGTTCCTGTTGTTCTTCGCCGCGCGCCGACCGTCACGCCGAGCCTGCCGCCATGACCACGCCAACCCGCCACAACATCCCGCCCGAGTTCCTCGACGCTGCCGACGAGTTCGTGCAGCTTGCCAACCGCTTCAACGACAAGTATCCGCGCGACTGGGTGTGCGCGGCGATGATGTACGCGGCGGCGCGCTACAACGCGTTCGTCTGGGTCACGCGCGAGAACAATCCCGAGCAGCCGATGGATGCGGCGGTGGCCTACTACGCCAGCGAGTACGACAAGATGCTGCGCGACAACATCGACGAGATCGCACCGGTGTACGCGCAGGCGCAGAAGCAGGCGCGGCAGTAGCAGCGCAGCGGATGGCCGGTTGCCTACGCGGGCCCCTGCGCCCCACGCCCCCACGCCCTCATGCCCCGCTGCGCGATGATCACGAAATCTTCCCGCGCCTGAGGTGTTCCCCGTGAGTCCCGCCCCCACCACGCTGCTGGACGAGGCCCGTGCCGAGCTCGCCTGCGCGCTGCGCGCCGCCGACGAGTTCGGCCTCGGCGAAGGCGTGTGCAATCACTTCTCGCTGGCGCTGCCCGACGGCCGCATCCTGATCAATCCGCAGGGCGTGCACTGGCGCGAGATGCAGCCCGACGACCTGGTGCTGCTCGACGCCGAGGGAACGCAGATCGACGGCCGCTACCCGGTGGAGCCGACTGCGTTCTTCATCCATGGCGCGGTCCACCGCCGGGTTCCGCAGGCCGCCTGCGTGCTGCACACCCACATGCCGCACGCGACCGCGCTGACGATGATCGACGGCGGCCGGCTGGCGATGGCGCACCAGAACGCGCTGCGCTTCCATGAGGCGATCGCCTACGACGACGATTACAACGGCCTGGCGCTCGATGCGGCCGAAGGCGAGCGCATCGCGCAGCGGATGGCGCAGGCGCGCGTGCTGTTTCTTGCCAATCACGGCGTGATCGTCACCGGCCCCAGCGTGGCCTGGGCGTTCGACGACCTGTACTTCCTCGAACGCGCCTGCCTGCTGCAGGTGCTGGCGATGAGCACCGGCCGGCCGCTGAAGCCGATCGCGCCCCATGTGGCGGCACGCACCGCGCGCCAGATGGACGGCGAGCGTCAGCAGTCGGATCTTCACCTGGCCGCACTGCGGCGGCGCTACGGGTTCTGATCGAGGCCGCGATGACGACAGCTTCGGGCGTTCATTGGGCTGCGGTCGTGCTGGCGCTGGCCGCAGCCTTGCCTTGCGCGGCGCAGACCGGCACGGCGACCAGCGAGGCGCTCGCGCGCTGTCGGGCGATCACTGACAACGCGGCGCGGCTGGCCTGCTTCGATGCGGCGGTGCCGGCCGCTCCGGCCGCCCCGGTGACCGCGCCCGCGGCGACCGCGCCATCGCACGCGCTCGAACAGCCGCGCGCCGAGCTGCTGGCCTCGCCAACGACCGATGGCGAGCGCTCGCTGATCGGCGACCGCTGGGGCCTGGGCGCTGCGCCCGATGACGACCGCTTCGATCTTCGCGCGCACCGGCCGACCTATCTGCTGCTGGGCCGCTACAGCGACAACGTCAACCAGAACCCGTTCACGCCCACGCGGCTGACGCCGCCGGTCGATCTCGATCTGGACCGGACCGAGGCCAAATTCCAGATCAGCTTCAAGCTCAAGCTGCTCGACCTCGGGCGCCAGCTCGACATGCCGTTGTCGATCTGGGCGGCCTACACGCAGCAGAGCCACTGGCAGGTCTACAACAGCGACAACTCGCGGCCGTTTCGCGAGACCAACTACGAGCCGGAACTGTTCGCCGCCATCCACCCCGACGTGAACGTGCTCGGCTGGCGTTGGCGGCTGGCGGCGGTCGGGCTGAACCATCAGTCCAATGGCCGCGCTGAACCGCTGTCGCGCAGCTGGAACCGCGCGGTGGCGCAGATTGGCCTGGAGCGCGGCAACATGGCGGTGATCGTGCGGCCCTGGGTGCGCGTTCGCGAGAACAATTCCCGTGACGACAACCCGGACCTCACGCGCTACCTGGGCCACGGCGACATCACCTTCTTCTGGGCGCCGGGCCAGCACAGCTTCTCGCTGATGGGCCGCGGCAATCTCGGCAGCGGCAAGGGCGCCGCGCAGGCGCACTGGACGTTTCCGCTGGCGCGCCGGGTGCGCGGTGTCGTTCAGGTCTTCAGCGGCTACGGCGAAAGCCTGATCGACTACAACATGCGGCAGACGACGTTCGGCCTGGGCATCTCGCTGGCGGATCACCTGTAGCGGCAGCACGGACGCCGCCCGACCGGTCGATCGTGGTGCTGGATGGCATCAAGCTTGCGTAATCGGAAACATGCGGCGTCTTGCCGCCCATCAGCGCATGACCGCACCTCATTGGTGCGCTGGCGCTCTATTTCCGTTCACGGGAGACTCTGATGCACCGTCGCGTCCTGCTTGCCACCCTTGCCGCCGCCCTGGGTGCGGTTCTCGCCAGCGCCCCGGTGCGCGCGCAAACCGCGCTCGACGAGGTGATGTCGAAGAAGCTGATCCGCATCGCCATCCCGACCGACTTTCCGCCGTACGGCTTCGTCGGGCCTGATCTCAAGCCGATGGGGCTCGACGTCGACATGGCCGGCTACATCGCCACCAAGCTGGGCGTGAAGATCGAGCTGGTGCCGGTGACCAGCGCCAACCGGATTCCGTACCTGCAGACCAAGAAGGCCGAGCTCGTCATCAGCACGCTGGGCAAGAACGCAGAGCGCGAGAAGGTGATCGACTTCACCGCCGCCTATTCGCCGTTCTTCCAGGCGGTGTACGCGCCCAAGGCGCTGGGCGTGAAGTCGGCCGCGGACCTGGGTGGCAAGACGGTGGCGGTCACGCGCGGCGCGATCGAGGACATGGAGCTGACCAAGATCGCACCGGCCAATGCCGACATCAAGCGCTTCGAGGACAACAACGCCACCGTATCGGCCTTCGTGTCGGGCCAGGTGCAGGCGATCGCCACCGGCGCCTCGGTGGCCGACAACATGATCCGCCGCAACCCGCAACTCAATGCGGAATACAAGTTCCTGCTGAAGGACTCGCCGAACTTCATCGGCGTGGCCAAGGGCGAGGACAAGCTGCGCGCCAAGGTCAACGAGATCATCGCCGGCGGCAAGGCGGCGGGCGACCTCGACAAGATGGCGCAGAAGTGGCTCGGCCGGCCGGCCGGCGATCTGCCGCAGTAAGCGCTTCCTTACGTCATATCGCTGAACCGGTGACGGCTGCGACTGCGGCCGTCGCGCCGGTGTTCGATGGCGGTTGAACTCGACTTCGTCGCGGTCCTGGTGCAGTGGCCGCAACTGGCGCGCGGCGCGTTGCTGACCGTGGCGCTGACGGCCGTCAGCGCGCTGGCGGGTCTGGCGATCGGCGTCGCGGGTGCCTGGGCGCGGCATGAGGGTCCGCCGTGGTTGCGCGCGCCGGTGGCTGCCTATGTCGAACTGGTCCGCAACACGCCGTTCATCGTCCAGCTGTTCTTCATCTTCTTCGGCCTGCCGGCGCTCGGCATCAAGCTGTCGCCGGTGACCGCCTCGTTGCTGGCGATGATCGTCAACCTGGGCGCCTACGCGGTCGAAATCGTGCGCGGCGGCCTGCTGGCCACGCCGCGCGGCCAGATCGAGGCGGCCGCCAGCCTGGCGCTGACGCCGGCGCAGACCTTCGTCCACGTGGTGCTGCCGCCGGCGCTGGCGCGCACCTGGCCGGCCACGGTCAGCCAGATCGTGATCGTGATGCTGGGTTCAGCGGTCTGCGGACAGATCGCGGCCGACGAGCTGTCCTATTACGCGAACCTGATCCAGAGCCGCAACTTTCGCGCATTCGAGGCCTACATGGTGGCCACCGCGACCTACCTGCTGCTGGCGATCGCGTTGCGCGCGCTGCTGATGTGGGCCGGGCCGCGCTTCCTGTTCGGCCGCGCCGGCCAGGTCGTTCGCTGAGGCGCGCCGATGGTTGACTTCACGCTCTGGGACATCGTGCGCAACCTGCTGCTGGCGGCGCGCTGGACCGTGGTGCTGTCGCTGATCGCCTTCGCAGGTGGCGGCCTCGTCGGGCTCGGCCTGCTGGTGCTGCGCCTGACCGGGGTACCGCTGGCAGTGGCTTTCGTGCGCGGCTACGTTCAGCTGTTCCAGGGTACGCCGCTGCTGATGCAACTGTTCCTTGCCTACTTCGGACTGGCGCTGGCCGGTGTGGAGGTGTCGGCATGGACTGCGGCGGCTGTTGCGCTGACGCTGTACACCAGTGCCTTCCTGGCCGAGATCTGGCGCGGCTGCGTGGACGGTGTGCCGCGCGGCCAGTGGGAGGCGGCCGATTCGCTGGCGCTGTCGTTCCTGCAGACGCTGCGCGACGTGATCTTGCCGCAGGCGCTGCGCTCGGCGGTACCGCCGACCGTCGGCTTCCTGGTGCAGGTGATCAAGGGCACGGCGTTGGCCTCGGTGATCGGTTTCGTCGAGATCACCAAGGCGGGCCAGATGATCGTCAACGCGACCTTCCAGCCGTTCCTGGTCTACGGCTGCGTGGCGCTGCTGTACTTCGCGCTGTGCTTCCCGATCTCGTGGGCCAGCCGCCGCCTCGAAAGGAGACTGCATGTCGCTCGCTGAGCCCGCTGAGCCCGCCAAGCCCGAACAGGCCGCCGTGCCGATGGTGTCGATCCGCGCGCTGCGCAAGCGCTTCGGCGCCAACGAGGTGCTCAAGGGCGTGGACCTGAGCGTGGCCGCGGGCGAAGTGATCGCCATCATCGGCCGCAGCGGCTCGGGCAAGAGCACGCTGCTTCGCTGCATCAATGGCCTGGAAGCGTTCCAGCAAGGCGAGCTGAGCGTGGACGGCTGCAGCCTGCACGGCGCGCCGCAGGCCGCGGCACTGCGCGAGCTGCGCCAGCACGTCGGCATGATCTTCCAGAGCTTCAACCTGTTTCCGCACCTGAGCGTGGGCCGCAACCTGATGCTGGCGCCGCAGCGGGTCAAGGGCCTCACGCCCGAGGCGGCGGCGGAGCGCGCGCGCCGGTTGCTGGCGCGCGTGGGCCTGGCCGACAAGTTCGATGCGTTCCCGGAGCAGTTGTCGGGCGGTCAGCAGCAGCGGGTGGCGATCGCGCGCGCGCTGGCGATGGAGCCGCGCGTGCTGCTGTGCGATGAGATCACCAGCGCGCTCGA
>CAZTUT010000055.1:0-17150 GCA_964616395.1 uncultured Burkholderiaceae bacterium | reverse complement strand
GCGTTCAGCCGCCCGCCGATCACGAAGGTCGGATCGAGCCCACCGGCCGCCAGCACGCTCGCCACCAGGCTGGTGGTGGTGGTCTTGCCGTGCGTGCCGGCGATCGCGATGCCCTGCTTCAGGCGCATCAGCTCGGCCAGCATCACCGCGCGCGGCACCACCGGGATGCGGCGCGCGCGCGCCTCCATCACCTCAGGGTTGCTGGCATCGACCGCGGTCGACACCACCACCGCATCGGCCCCCGCGATGTTCTCGCGCGCATGGCCCTGCACCACGCGCGCCCCCAGCCCCGCCAGCCGCTGCGTGGCCGCGTTGCTGGCCGCATCGGACCCGCTGATCCGGTAACCCAGGTTCAGCAGCACCTCGGCGATCCCGCTCATCCCCGAGCCGCCGATGCCAACGAAGTGGACATGCCTGACCGCGTGCTTCATCCCACGCTCCGGAAATCGGGGTCAGGTACATATTTCGAAATCGGGGTCAGGTACATATTTCCCTGGGTCCCATGCGGCAGCGTCATCGGGCAGCCTCCGCGATGTGCTCGATGGCATCGGCCACCGTGCGGGTTGCGTTCGGTCGACCGATGGCCTGCGCGCTGTGCGCCATCGTTAGCAGCCGGGCACGATCGAGGCCGGCCAGCGTGGTCGCGAGCGTTGCCGCCGACAGCTCGGTCTGCGGCAGATGCAGCGCCGCGCCGTGGCTGGCCATGAACTCGGCATTGGCGCGCTGATGCGCGGTGGTCTTGACCACGAGTGGCACGAGGATCGCCGGCACCCCCGCCACGCACAGTTCGCTGACGGTGATCGCGCCGGCGCGGCACAGCACGACATCGGCCGCCTCGTAGCGTGCCGCCATGTCATCGATGAACGGGATCACGTCGGCCTGCACGCCGGCCGCCTGGTAAGCGGCGCGGGTGGTCTCGACATGCGCGGCACCACACTGGTGAACCACGCGCGGACGCTGCGCCGGCGTCATCGCGGCGAGCGCCGCCGGCAGCGTCTGATTGAGCACCTGGCTGCCGAGGCTGCCACCCACGACAAGCAGCGAAAGCGGTCCTTCGCGACCCGCGAAGCGCGGCTCGGGTGGGGTCAAAGCCGCAATGTCTGCACGCACCGGGTTGCCAGTGACCAGGCCCTTGTCGCCGGCGCGCTGCGCCGCCTCGCCGTCGAAGCCGCAGAAGATCGCCGCGGCCTGCGACGCCAGCATGCGCAGCGACAGCAGCGGCGCGGCGTCAGCGTTCAGCACGGTCAGCGGCGCATTCACCAGACCCGCGGCCAGTCCGGCCGGCACCGCCACGTAGCCGCCGGTGGAGAACACCATCGCCGGACGGCGCCTGCGCATCACCGCGCGGCTCTGCCACAGCGCGCGCAGCAGATGGAAGCCGCCGAACAGCATGGTACGCAGGCCCTTGCCGCGCAGGCCGGTGAAGTCGATCGCGTCGAACTCGATGCCGCGCGGCTCCACCATCCGGCGCTCCATGCCGGCGCGCGTACCGAGCCACGACACGGTCCAGCCACGACGGCGCAATTCGTCGGCCACCGCCAGTCCCGGCATCACATGGCCGCCCGTACCCGCCGCCACCACCAGCAGATGCTTCATGCGCGACCTCCGCGCATCAGCCGCCGGTTCTCGACATCGACCCGCAGCAACAGACCAAGTGCAATCAGGGTGGACAGCAGCGCCGAGCCGCCGTAGCTCATCAGCGGCAGCGTCAGCCCCTTGGTCGGCAGCAGGCCGGTGGCCACGCCGATGTTGATGAACGCCTGCACGCCCAGCCACAACCCGACGCCCTGCGCGACCAGGCCCGAGAAGCTGCGCTCCAGCGCGATCGCCTGCCGTCCGATCTCGAACGCGCGCTTGACCAGCCAGTAGAAGAGCACGATCACGGTCAGCACGCCGACCAGCCCGAGTTCCTCGCCGACCACCGCCAGGATGAAGTCGGTGTGCGCCTCGGGCAGGTAGTGCAGCTTCTCGACGCTGCCGCCCAAGCCCACGCCAAACCACTCGCCACGACCGAAGGCGATCAGCGAGTGCGACAGCTGATAGCCCTTGCCCAGCGTGTACTCGGGGTCCCAGACATTCCAGTAGGCAAAGATGCGCTCGCGCCGCCACGGGCTGATCCAGATCACCAGCGCGAAGGCCGCCGCCAGCGCCACGCCGATGCCAGCGAACAGCCGCACGTTGACGCCGCCGAGGAACAGGATGCCCATGCTGATTGCCACGATCACGCCGAAGGCACCCAGGTCGGGCTGCAGCAGCAGCAGCACGCCGAGCAGGATCATCACCGCCGCCATCGGCAGGAAGCCCTTGCTGAAGTGGTGCATGTAGTCCTGCTTGCGCACCGTGAAGTTGGCCGCGTAAAGCACGCAGGCGACCTTCATCAGTTCCGACGGCTGCAGGTTCAGCAGGCCGAGCGGAATCCAGCGCCGCGCGCCCAGCGCGCCCTTGCCGATCCCGGGCAGCAGCACCAGCACCATCAACAGCAGTGCTGCCACGAACACCAGCGGCGCCAGTTTCTGCCAGCGGCTCATCGGGATCGAAAACGCCACCGCCGCGGCGCAAAACGCGATCGTCAGCGAAATCACGTGACGCAGCAGGAAGTGCGTGGGCGCGACGTTGTAGCGAGGCGAGTCGGCCAGCGAAATCGAGGCCGAGTACACCATCACCGTGCCGAACATGATCAGCGCCAGCACCACGCCGACCAGCGCCGTGTCAACCGACGGCAGGCTGGCGCGCGGCTGGCGCAGCGCCGCCGACGTGGTCGAGCCCAGCCCAGCCAGCGCCAGCAGCCCGTCGCTGCCCGACGCGGTGCGAGCGCGTCCATCGCCGCGCGCTGCGCGGGAAGGCATCAGCCGGGCCAGCAGCGCACGCATCATGCAGCCGCCCCCTGGTCAGCCGCGAGCGCCCGCACCGCCTCGACGAACACCTGAGCACGATGCGGGTAGTTGCGGAACATGTCGAGCGATGCGCAGGCCGGCGACAGCAGTACCGCGTCGCCGCGCTGCGCAATGCGCGCGCACAGCGTCACCGCTTCGGGCAGCGTGACGGCGGTGTGAACCGGGTAGACCGCAGCCTGCAGCAGCGCGCCGATGGCCGGGCCGTCGCGCCCGATCAGCACCACGCCGCGCGCATGCGCGGCCAGCGGCGCGACCAGCGGCGAGAAGTCCTGCCCCTTGCCGTCGCCGCCGAGGATCACGACCAGCCGCTTGCCCTCGGCGCCCAGTCCTTCGAGGGCCGCCACCGTGGCGCCGACGTTGGTGCCCTTGGAGTCGTCGTAGTACTCGACGCCATCGATGGTTTCCACCAGCGCGACCCGGTGCGGCTCGCCGCCATAGGTCGCAAGCGCATGCAGCATCGGCGCCAGCGGGCAGCCGATCGCTCGTGCCAGCGCCAGCGCGGCCAGCGCGTTCATCGCATTGTGGCGACCGCGGATGCGCAGCGCATCGACCGGCATCAGCTTGTGCACGAACACCTGGCCGTCGACGCCCGGCAGTTCGGCCGCCGCCTTGCGGCGGCGGTGCCCCATCGACAGGTCTTCGGCCCACGCCAGCCAGGTGATGCCGCCGTCGCGGACCAGGCCGTACTCATCGGGCTGCGTGGGCGCATCCACGCCGAAGGTGACCGGGTGTGGCGGCACGCGCTCGCCGCGCTCTGCCTTCTCGCGCGTGAGCCGCTCCGCCTCGGCGATGCGCTCGGCGACCGAGATCGATTCGTCGTCCGGCGCCGCATCACCTGCGTCGACCCGGTCCGCACCAGCGACCGCAGCCGGCGCATCAGCGCCGGTCCCCGGCGCCAAATCCGTATCTGCCTGACCCGTATCAGTCACCGGCGCCAGCGCATCGGCAGCGGCGGCTGGCGCCATCGAATCGGCCCACGGCCAGAACGCCGCGAGGGCGTTGCTCGGGGCGGCACTCACTGCAACATTGGCGATACGCATGGCCTCGGCCGGATCCACCGCGGTTGCCGCAGGTGTCGACGCCGCAGTGCTCGCGCGCGCTGCGCCCCGGCCCGCCAGCGCGGCACGCGCCGGACGGCTGGCGCGCACACGCACCGGCCGCTCGACCGGCGGCGGCTGCATCGCGCGCACACGCGGATCGTCGCGGTTCAGCACCCGCTGCGTGAACGGGCCGAAGATGCGCGCCTTGGCTTCCGCATAGGCGTCCATCGAGCCGTGCCAGTCGAGGTGGTCCTGCGTCAGGTTCAGCACGGTGGCGGCATCGCACACCAGCGTCTCGCAGGTAGCCAGCTGGAAGCTCGACAGCTCCAGCACCCAGACCTCGGGCAGGTCATCGGCCGCCAGCCGCTCGCGCAGTGTGTCCAGCGCCGTGGGCGAGATATTGCCGGCCACCGCCACGCGGCGGCCGGTGCGCTCGATCAGCAGACCCGCCAGCCGTGTCGTCGTGGTCTTGCCGTTGGTGCCGGTGATGCCGACCACGCGCGGCCGATAGCCGCGCTCGTCGGCCAGCGACGCCAGCGCGCGCGCAAAGAACTCCATCTCGCCGAATACCGGCAGGCCGCGACTGCGCGCCTCGGCCAGCAGCGGTGCGGCAGCCGAACGGTCGGGCGACAGGCCGGGACTGAGCGCCACCAGCGTCACGCCATCGAGCAGCGACGTGGAAAACTCGCCGTCCTGGAATTGCGCCTGCGGCAGTTCGGCCTGCAGCGCCGCCAGGCCGGGCGGCGCGGCACGCGTATCAGCCACGCGCACCGCAGCACCGCGCGCGCCGACCCAGCGCGCGATCGCCAGCCCGGACTCGCCGAGTCCCAGCACCAGCACCGTGTGTTGCGAAAAATCCAGCATCGTTTCAGCGTCTCGATCCGCGTGTTCAGCGGATCTTCAGTGTCGACAGGCCGACCAGCACCAGCATGATGGTGATGATCCAGAAGCGAACCACGACCTGGTTCTCCTTCCAGCCCGACAGTTCGAAGTGGTGATGCAGCGGCGCCATGCGGAAGATCCGCTTGCCGCCGCTCCATCGGAAGTAGCTGACCTGCAGCATCACGCTGACGGTCTCGGCGACGAACACGCCGCCCATGATGAACAGCACGATCTCCTGGCGCGTGATGACCGCAATGGTGCCGAGCGCGCCGCCCAGCGCCAGCGCGCCGACGTCGCCCATGAACACCTGCGCCGGATAGGCGTTGAACCAGAGGAAGGCCAGGCCGGCGCCGGCAATCGCCGCGCAGATGATCGACAACTCGCCCGCTCCCGGGATGTAGGGGAACAGCAGGTACTTGGAGAAGTCGGCGCGACCCACGACGTAGGCGAACACGCCGAGCGCAGCGCCCACCAGCGCGGCCGGCATGATGGCCAGGCCATCGAGGCCGTCGGTCAGGTTGACCGCGTTGCTGGTGCCGACGATCACCAGGTACGACAGCAGCACGAAGCCGAACACGCCCATCGGATAGGCGATGTTCTTGAAGAACGGCACGATCAGGTCGGAGCGTGCCGGCAGGTCGTACTCGAAGCCGTTGGTCAGCCACTTCCACATCAGCGGCAGGATCTGGTCGGTCGAGGGCGCGGCGATCGCGAAGGCCAGATACAGCGACGCCGCCAGCCCGATCAGCGATTGCCAGAAGTACTTCTCGCGCGCGCTCATGCCCTTGGGATTGCGATGCACGACCTTGCGATAGTCGTCGACCCAGCCGACCCAGCCGAAGCCCAGCGTCACCAGCAGCACCACCCAGACGAAGCGATTGCTGAGGTCAGCCCACAGCAGCGTGGTCACGCCGATCGAGATCAGGATCAGCGCGCCACCCATGGTCGGCGTGCCGCTCTTGGACAGATGACTCTGCGGGCCATCGGTGCGCACCGCCTGGCCAATTTTCATCGCGGTGAGCTTGCGGATCACCCACGGCCCGGCGGCCAGACCGATCGCCAGCGCCGTGGCTGCCGCCAGCACCGCGCGCAGCGTCAGGTAGTTGAAGACGTTGAACGCGCGGATGTCCTGCGACAGCCATTGCAGCAGTTCGAGCAGCATCAGTGGATTCCTTCGCCGGCGTGTGCGCCCGCTGCCACGGAATCGGCCGTGTCCGCCCGCAACGCGCCGACCACGCGCTCCATGCGCATGAAGCGCGATCCCTTGACGAGCAGCGTGCCGCCGGCCGCAGCCGCCTCTCGCGCGGCCTCGATCAGCGCCTCGACCGTGTCGAAATGGCGTGCCCGTGCGCCGAAGGCCGCGGCGCTGTCGCGCGTGGCGGTGCCTAAGCACAGCAGGCGGTCGATGCCGCGCTCGGCCGCCCAGGCACCCACCTCGCGGTGGTAGGCCGGGCCGTCGGCGCCGACCTCGCCCATGTCGCCCAGCGCCAGCGTGCGCGGCGCCGGCAGCGTGGCCAGCAGGTCGATTGCGGCGCGCACCGAGTCGGGGTTGGCGTTGTAGGTATCGTCGATCAGCAGCGCGTCAGCCGCGAGCCGATGGCGCACGCCGCGCCCGGCCACCGGCGCGAAGGCGGAGAGCCCTGCGGCGATGTCGGCCGGCGCCACGCCCACCGCCAAAGCGGCGGCCGTGGCCGCCAGCGCGTTGTGGGCGTTGTGGACACCGGCCACGCCGAGACGCACGTCGATCAGGCCGGCCGGACTGGCGATCGACAGACGGCTGCCCTCGGCGTCGTACTGCACGTCGGCGGTCAGCGTGGCCTCGCCGTCGAGCGCGAAGTCGAGCACGCGCCGCGTGCCGGCCTGGCGGCGCCACACCGCCACACAGGCGTCGCTGGCCGGGAACACGGCCACGCCATCAGCCGGCAGTGCCTCGATGACGGCGCCGTTTTCCACCGCGGTCGCCTCCACCCCCGCCATGAACTCCTGATGCTCGCGCTGCGCGTTATTGACCACCGCCACCGTGGGCCGCGCCAGCTGCGCCAGCCACGCGATCTCGCCCGGATGGTTCATGCCCACTTCGAGCACGGCCGCGCGATGCTGCGGACCGAGTTCGAACAGCATCAGCGGCAGGCCGATGTCGTTGTTCAGATTGCCGCGCGTGGCCAGCCGCCGCTTTTCGCCATACGCCTGCGCGAGGATGGCCGCGATCATCTGCGTGACCGTGGTCTTGCCATTGCTGCCAGCCACCGCGATCAGCGGCAGATCGAAGCGGCCACGCCAGGCAGAGGCGGCCTGCCCCAGCGCGCGGCGACTGTCGGCCACCACGAGCTGCGGCACGGCAAGCGGCAGCGGCCGCTCGACCAGCAGCGCCACCGCACCGCGCGCCACCGCCTGTTCGACATGATCGTGACCATCGAACCGCTCGCCACGCAGCGCGACGAACAGGGCGCCCGCCTCGGTCGTGCGGGAGTCGGTCGACACGCGAGCGAAACGCACGCGGCCGTCGCCCTGCAGCGCGGCCTGCGGCAGCGCACGCGCCAGTTCGGCCATCGTCATCATGCGGCCTGCTCCCGGCCCGGGCGCGACGCGAGCGCAGCGCCGGCGCGCTCGACATCGGAGAACGGCGTGCGCACACCGCGCGTCTCCTGATACGGTTCGTGACCCTTACCGGCAATCAGCACGACATCGCGCGCATCGGCGTCCGCCAGCACGCTGTCGATGGCCATTGCGCGATCGATCAGCGTGCGGCACGACGATCCCGCCGGCACGCCGGCCGCGACCTGCGCGGCAATCGCGGCGGGCTCCTCGCCGCGCGGGTTGTCGCTGGTGATGACCACATGGTCGGCAGCGGACGCCGCCGCACCCATCGGCGCGCGCTTGCCCGGATCGCGGTCGCCGCCGGCGCCGAACACGATCCACAGCGCGCCGCCGCGCGTCTGCGCCAGCGGGCGCAGCGCAGTCAGCGCCTGCGCGATCGCATCGGGCGTATGCGCGTAGTCGATCACCGCCAGCGGCTGGCCGCTGCCGCCCAGACATTGCATGCGGCCCGGCGGCGGACTCAGTTGCGGCAGCAGCGCGGCGGCCTCGGCCAGCGACAGGCCGGCCGCCAGCAGCACACCGGTGACGGCCAGCAGGTTCGACACGTTGAAGGTACCGACCAGGCCAACCGTCACATCGGCATGCGCGTCAGCAACAGTCAGCGTGAACGCCTGGCCGGTCGCCGTGGCGCGCAGCGCGGTCGCACGCAGCAGGCACGGCACAGCATCGACGCCGCTCGGCGCGACCGAATAGCCGATCAGCTTCGGTGCGCGCGCCCGTGCCTGCAGCGCATGCGCGAGCTGGCGACCGAATGCATCGTCGAGGTTGAGCACCGCATGGGTCAGCGTCGGCCAGTCGAACAGCCGCGCCTTGGCCTGGGCATACGCGTCCATCGTGCCGTGATAGTCGAGATGGTCGCGGGTCAGGTTGGTGAACACCGCGACATCGAACTTCATGCCGTCGACCCGCTGCTGATCGAGGCCGATCGAGCTGACCTCCATCGCCAGCGCGCGTGCGCCGCGGTCGGCCAGCGCGCGCACCGCGCGCTGCAGGGACACCGGGTCGGGCGTGGTCAGCCCGGCATCCTGCAACTGTCCGGGAAAGCCGCAGCCGAGTGTGCCGATCACACCGCAGGGCCGGCCGGCCGCGCTAAGCGCCTGCGCGATCCACTGGCTGCACGAGGTCTTGCCGTTGGTACCGGTCACGCCCACGCTGAACAGCGCGCGGCTCGGCTCGCCGTACCAGGCGGCGGCCAGGCGACCCAGATCCGCGGTCAGGCCGGTGAGCGGCAGCACCGGCACGCCGGCGCGATGCGAGGTCCAGCCGTCAGCCTCGACCAGGACCGCCACCGCGCCACGCGCGGCCGCCTGTTCGATGAAGTCGCGGCCATCGACCTTGCGGCCGGGCACGGCAACGAACGCATCGCCGCGCTCGATCTGGCGGCTGTCGAGACGCAGGTCGCGCACGCCGCGCGCACGCAGCAGCGCGATCAGCGCGTCGAAGTCATCCGACAGATGCGACGGAAAGCGCGTCACAGGCCCTCCCGTGCTGCCGACGGCGCCTGCGCCAGCGTGCCGGCGCTGCGCGGCAAAGCCGCCGGCGCATCCGGCGGCACCTGCAGCGTGCGCAACGTGCCGGCGGCGATCTGCGCGAACACCGGTGCGGCCACGTCACCACCGTAGTAGCGGCCGCCACCCGGCTCGTCGATCATCACCGCGATCACCACGCGCGGATCGCTGACCGGCGCGAAACCGGCGAACGAGGCCACGTAGGCGTTCACGTACTGGCCGTTGCGCAGCTTGCGGGCGGTACCCGTCTTGCCGGCCACGCGATAGCCGGCGATGCGCGCCTGCGGCGCCGTGCCCTCGGTGCTGACTGCCATCTCGAGCATGCGCCGCATCGACCGCGCGGTCTCGGGAGAAACTACCTGTACCCCGGCCGGCGGCTGGTCGACCTTCATCAGGCTGACCGGCACTACGTCGCCATCGCGTGCGAACACCGTGTAGGCGCGCGCCAGTTGCAGCAGCGATACCGACACCCCGTAGCCGTAGGCAATGGTCGCCTGCTCGATCGGCCGCCAGGTCTTGTGCGGACGCAGCCGGCCAGCAACTGCGCCATTGAAGCCGAGCGAGCGCGCCGCCGGTGCCTGACCGAAGCCCACGCCGGTGTATGTGTTCCACAGCGTCTCAGCAGGCAGGTCGAGCGTCAGCTTGACGGTGCCGACGTTGCTCGATTTGGCCACGATCTGCTCGACCGTCAGCAGGTCGTATGCGTGCGAGTCGGTGATCGTGCGGCCACCGACCACGATGCGGCCGGGCGCGGTGTTGACCTTCTGCTCGGGCCGGGCACGACCGGCGTCCATCGCCGCCGCCACAGAGAACGGCTTGAGCGTGGAGCCCGGCTCGAAGGTGTCGGTGATCACGCGGTTGCGCAGCGTGTCCGGGTTCCAGCGCGTCTTGCGCTGGTCGTTGCGCACGTTCGGGTCGAAGCTGGGCCAGTTGGCCAAGGCCAGCACCTCGCCGCTACGGCTGTCCAGAACGATCGCCGCGCCGGCGCGCGCGCTGTGCTGCTCGACCGCCTGCTTCAGCGCGGTCACGGCCGCATACTGGATCCGGTTGTCGAGTGCGAGCACGAAATCGCGGCCGTCGCGCGGCTCGCGCAGCCAGTCGTCGTCGACCACGCGACCGAGCCGGTCCTTGATCACGCGCCGGCTGCCTGTGCGGCCGGCCAGTTGCGCGTCATTGGCCAGTTCAATGCCCTCCTGGCCGCGATCTTCCAGATTGGTGAAGCCGACCACGTGCGAGACCGCCGCGCCCTCCGGGTAGTAGCGCTTGAACTCGCGCTGGCTGTGAATGCCAGCCAGCTTCATCTGCGCGATCGCATCGGCCACCTCGGGCTCGACCTGGCGCCGCAGATAGACGAAGGTACGGTCCTCGTCGGCCAGCCGGCGCTTGAGTTCGGCCAGCGGCAGGTCGAGCAGACGGGCCAGCCGCGCCAGTTCATCGGCGCTGGCGTTCACGTCCTCGGGAATCGCCCAGACCGCGCGTGCCGGCACCGAGGCGGCCAGCACCACGCCGTTGCGGTCGGTCACTTTGCCGCGCGTGGCAGGCATGTCCAGCGTACGCGCGTAACGCGCCTCCCCCTGGCGCTGCAGGAAGTCGGTGTTGACGCCGCCCTGCAGGTAGAACGCGCGACCCGCCAGCGTGACGAAGCCGCAGAACAGCGCGAACAGCATCAGCTTCGAGCGCCAGGCCGGCAGCTTGACCGCCAGCAGCGGGTTGGCATTGAAGCCAACGCGATCGCCGTGACGGCCCGACTTGGCCGACAGCGTGCTGCCAGTGCGGCTGGCGGCGGGCTGCTTCACTGCGCCCCCTGCGATGTCGGCGCAGCCGGCACATCGCCGACGCCGGATGGCAGGAACACCACCTGCGCGGCATCGACGGGCTTCAGACCCAGCTGGCGCGCCGCGCTGGCCACAGCCGCCGGCTGCGACGCCCGGCCAAGTTCCACGCGCAGACGGTCGCCCTCGGCATCGAGCGTGCGCGCCTGCTGCTGGGCGCGCTCGAGGTCGATGAACAGGCTGCGCGCGCGATGCTGCGCGGTGACGAGCGATAGCGCGCTGGCCGTGAGCAGAAGGGCGAACAGCGCCAGCAGGATGCGCATCAAGCCCCCTCCGGCAGCGGTACCGCTGTCCGCTCGCCCACCCGCAGGATCGCCGACCGGGCGCGCGGGTTGACGGCGACCTCGGCCGCGTCGGCCACGATCTTGGGCAGTGCGCGAAGCGTCGGCTGCGGCAGCTCGGCCGCGCGCAGCGGCAGGCGCGACTCGGTGGCGCGCTCCGGATGTGCGTGTGCCTCGATGAAGCGCTTGACCGCGCGATCCTCGAGCGAATGGAAGCTGATCACCGCGAGCCTTCCGCCCGGCGCCAGCAGACGCACCGATTGTTCGAGCACTAGCGCGAGCTCCTCAAGCTCCTGATTGACGTGAATCCGTACAGCCTGAAACGTGCGTGTGGCCGGATGCTGCGTGCCATCGCCGACGGTCTTGCCGCGCCGGGGGACCGCCGCCGCCACGACGGCGGCAAGCTCTGCGGTCGACTCCAGCGGTCGCCCGCTCTCGCGGCGAGCCACAAGCGCCTTTGCAATCGATGCAGCAAACCGTTCTTCCCCATAGTCCCGGATGACCCGCGTGAGTTCCTCAACCGATGCCTGCGCCAGCCACTGCGCCGCACTCTGGCCGCTGTCCGGGTCCATCCGCATGTCGAGCGGACCGGCGTGCCGGAACGAGAAGCCGCGCTGCGGATCGTCGATCTGCGGCGACGACACGCCGAGGTCGAGCAGGATGCCCTGCACGTGGGCGATGCCCAGGTCCGCCAGCGTGACCGCCAACTGCGAAAACCGTGTGCGAACGAAGTGAAAGCGCGGGTCGGTGATGGCGCACGCCGCCTGCTCGGCCTGCGGATCGCGGTCCAGCGCGATCAGCCGCGCCTGCGGCGACAGCCGCGCCAACAACTCGCGGCTGTGACCACCGCGACCGAAGGTGGCATCGACGAAGATGCCGTCGGGCGTGCTGCACAGCGCCTGCGCCGCGGCAGCGGCGAGGACGGTGCGATGCGTGAAGACCGGAGTCAGCGCGGCGGACATTCACGGCCGGGTCAGAACGTGAATTCCGCGGCCGGGCCGGCCAGCAGCGCATGCTGGTGCGCCTGTTCGTGCGCCGCCAGCCTGTCGGCATCCCACAGCTCGAAGTGCGCGCCCATGCCCATCAGCTTGACGTCGCGCGACAGGCCGGCGACCTCGCGCAGTTCGGCGGCGATCAGCACGCGGCCGGCGCTGTCGAACTCGACGTCGCTGGCCGAGCCCAGCAGCAGCCGCTGCAGGTCGCGCGCGGCGGCACTGAGGCGCACCAGTTGCTCGCGCTTGCTCTCCCAGACCGGGCGCGGGTAGACGAGCAGGCAGCCGTCCGGGTGGCGCGTGAGCGTCAGCCGGCCTTCGCACTGCGCGACGAGCGCGTCGCGATGCCGGGTCGGCATCGAAAGCCGGCCCTTGGCATCAATCGTCAGATTGGAGGTGCCCTGGAACATGTCCCCGTAAAGAAAGCCATGTCAATCAATCACTTGCGATGAAAGCGATCGCTGACAAGCCCACTTTCTCCCACTTTCTCCCACAGAATCGCCACTGTAGAGCAGTCAGGCGCGCGGGGTCAAGCCGAATTCGGGCAGAAAATTCAATCGTTACAAGGACTTAGAAGCGGAATTGGAAGTGAACTCCGACGAAAAAACGCAGTGCAATTAAGCACATGCAAACGACTGTGAAAGTGAAACCTGAGCGACTGCCGCTTTTTCGGGCAGTTTCGTCGGAATTTCGGTGACGAAACGGGCGCAGGCAGGGCGATGCGAATCGGCGGGGAAGGCGGCGCGGCGCCGTCGCGCGGCGCGCACCAGGGAAGTCAATGCAAAGACCGTCTGTACGCGGGATTCTGTCGAAGCCGCAGCACTTGCGCGCTGAAGCCGTGACGATCATTCCTCTCGGCCGGCGCTCACGCGCCGGCTCAAGCCACCTACCCGCAGCCTCGCCGAGCCGGGTCGAAGGCTGCCTATTTGGTGTTGCTCCCCGTAGAGATTGCCCGTTTCACCCGGACCGCGTTGCCACGGCCCGACTCGTCTCTGTTGCTCTGATCCTCGCCTCGCGGCGGGCAGGTGTTACCTGCTACGGTGCTCTGCGGAGTCCCGACGTTCCTCGAGGCGTCACGCCTCGCGATCGTCCAACGGTCTTTGCAGCCGGAATTGTAGGCGGCCCGCGCGCGCAATGGGTCAGATGCGCAGGCTGCGACCACCGCGCATCGACACCAGTTCACACATCCTGGCGGCAATCCGCGACAGCGGCAGCACCTCGTCGACGGCACCGACCGCGATCGCCTCGCGCGGCATGCCGAAGACGATGCAACTGGCCTCGTCCTGCGCGAGGTTGACAGCACCGGCCTGCTTCATCGCCAGCATGCCGCGCGCGCCGTCCTTGCCCATGCCAGTCAGCATGACGCCGCAGGCGTTGGGACCCGCGTGGCGCGCCACCGAAGCAAACAGCACATCGACCGACGGTCGATGGTGATTGACCGCGGGCCCGTCGTCGAGCGCGATCACGTAGTCGGCACCGCTGCGCGCCAGCGTCAGATGACGGTCACCGGGCGCGATGTAGGCGTGGCCGCTTCTGACCCGCTCGCCATCGACCGCCTCGCTGACCACGATCCGGCACAAGCCGTCGAGCCGCTGCGCGAAGCTGCGCGTGAAGCCGGGCGGCATGTGCTGCGCGATCAGCACGCCGGGCGAATCGGGCGGCAGCCGCGTCAGCACTTCGCGGATCGCCTCGGTGCCGCCGGTGGACGAGCCAATAGCGATCAGCTTTTCGGTCGAGATTGCGGTCGCAGGCGCCTTGCGCACGACCGGCGACGCAGTCGCCGGATCGGCCGGCTGCACGACGGGCACGCGCCGCATCCTCGCCTTCGAGGCGATGCGAATTTTCTCGCACAGATCGGCACCCGCTTCTCGCAGACCTGCCGCCACGTCGAGCTTGGGCTTGGCGACGAACTCGACCGCGCCGAGTTCGAGCGCGCGCAGCGTGATCTCGGCGCCGCGCTCGGTCATCGTCGAGACCATCACCACAGGCGTCGGCCGCAAGCGCATCAGGCGTTCGAGGAAGTCGAGCCCGTCCATGCGCGGCATCTCGACATCGAGCGTCAAAACGTCGGGGTCGGTAGCGCGGATCATCTCGCGCGCCTGCAACGGATCGCGGGCCGCGCCGACCGTCACCATGTCGGGCTGGCGGTTGATGATCTCGGTCAGCAGGCTGCGCACCAGCGCCGAGTCGTCGATTACCAGCACGCGGGTCCGCGTCATCGCCGTCCCTCTAGAACAACTCGATTTCGCCAGCCGGCGGACGCGACGACAGCGTCGCGCGATAACGGTCTTCGTCGGCCAGCGCGGCGGGCTCGATCCGCTCGAGTGGGCGGCACAACACGCGACCGCTGACGGGAAAGAACACCACACGGCGAGCGTAGTCGCCACGCAGATCGCTGGACAGCAGCGGAATGCCCTCCGCCGCCAGGAACGAGGCGACGAAATCGGCATTGCGGGCGCCAACGCCAACGGCGCTGACGCTGCGCATCACCTGCCCGCCGCCGAACACCTTGGCTTCCAGGCTCTCACGCCGCGCGCCGCGCTTGAGCAGCGCATTGATCAGCAGCTCCATCGCGAATACGCCGTAACGTCCCGGCGCGTCATCTTCATCGTCGGCCAGCGCCTCGGCCGGATCGCCGGGCAGAAGAAAGTGATTCATGCCGCCGATGCGCCGCAGCGGGTCGCGGATGCAGGCAGCCACGCACGAACCCAGCAGCGTGCACAGCGCGATGTCGTCGCCCGTCACCAGGAACGCACCCGGCATCACCTTGGCGGCCTTGTGATTCAGTCCACGATCAAAGTAGGTCGAAAAGCCGCGAGCGACCGCGCGCGAGGGACGGCGCCGCGGCGGGCTGGTCGCAAGCGCACTCATCGCCGCTCGTAGACCGACTTGCCGCGCAGCGTGAACTGCTCGCGATGCTCGGTCAGGTTCTCGGCGTGGCCGACAAATAGCAGGCCGCCGGGCCGCAGCACGCGGGCGAGTCGATCGATCACCCGCGCCTGCGTCGGCTTGTCGAAGTAAATCAGTACGTTGCGGCAGAACACCGCATCCAGCCGGGAGGCGAACGACTGCACGACCGGCCAGGACGGATCGAGCAGGTTCAGCGGTGCGAACTCGATCCGTTGCGCCAGCGCCGGCCTGATGCGTGCCAGCCCCTGCTGCGCGCCGCAACCGCGCAGGAAGTGCCGCTTCAATCGCGCCTCGCCGCATCGACGCGCAGCATCGAGGCGGTAGACGCCGCGCCGGGCGTCAGCGAGCGCGCGCGTATCGATGTCGGTCGCCAGCAGCCGTGCGCCGCTGTTTGCTCCACACGCCTCATCGACGGTCATCGCGATCGAGTAGGCCTCCTCGCCTGTCGACGCTGCCGCACACCAGAGCCGCGGTGCCGCACCGCCGCGCCGCTCGGACAGATAGCGCGTCAGCGTCTCGAAGTGGTGCGGCTCGCGATAGAACGCGGTCAGGTTGGTGGTCAGCGCGTTGATGAACTCCTGCGTTTCGGCGTGCCCGGCACCACTGCGCTCGATCAGGTCGAGGTAGCTGCCGAGGTTGGGCAGAGCGAGCGCACGGACGCGCCGTGCAAGCCGGCTGCTGACCATCCCTTGCTTGGACTCGGCGATGCTGATGCCAGCCAGCCGATAGATCAGATGGCAGGCGCGCGTGAACTCGGTCGGGCTGCACGAATACTCGTCATCCCGAGAGCGAAGCGTGCTGCGCGGTTGTCCTTCGGATACAACGTCCATCGGCCGCCACCGGTTGCGCCGTCGGGCGTCGCTGCGGTAGCGCAACGCCTGGGATCGAACGGCGCAGCGAGTGTGATGCGCGGCTGGCGCGCCCAATCGGCCGTTGAAGCAATGCAAATCCGGGCAATTCGACATCGCACGATCGCAGTGGTCCAAGCGCTGAGCCACGGCAACCCGCAGCCCGGCGCATCCCTCAGGCCGCGGCAGCTTCCACGGCGCCCGCACCATCGACCAGCGACATGTCTGACGAGGTCATCAGTCGCTCGATGTCGACGATGATCAGCATCCTCTCGTCGGTGCCGTCCGGGCCCGGTGGCACGGTGCCCAGCCCGACGATATGGCTGACGTCGACCTGGCTGCTGAACTGCGGCGCCGGCCGGATCTGCTCGGACGCCAGTTGCAGCACGTCACTCACGGAGTCGACAACGACGCCCAGCGTGCGCCGCGCCACATTGAGGATGATCACGACGGTGAACGCATCGACGCGCGCCTCGCCAAGGCCGAACTTGATGCGCAGGTCGATGATCGGGACGATCACGCCGCGCAGGTTGATGACGCCGCGGATGAACTGCGGCGTGTGCGCGATGCGGGTGACGGCATCGCAGCCGCGAATTTCCTGCACGCGCAGGATGTCGATGCCGTACTCCTCGGCGCCGACCTTGAAGCTCAGGTATTCGGTTGGCCGCGCCGCGACAGCGCGAGGCGACGCGAATGCAGGTTCAGTGATGACGCCCATGCGGACCTCTTCGTCAATCGTTCAGCGCGGCAAAGCCCTAGAACTCCTGCCAGTCGCCCTCGGCCTCGTTGCTGCGCGCGCGCGACGCAGGGGCGGAGGCCGGGCTGTCGCTTGCCTTCGCGCGCGATGCGCCCGGCGAGGCGTCCTTCGCCGGCACCGAGGCACGGGCCGGGACGCTGTCGCGCGCGGTAGCCTGGGCCTGGGCGATCGCGCTGGCCGCCTCGTCGCGGCTCAGGCGAAAGATCGCGACGGCATCGGACAGGCGGTCGGCTTGCTGGTGCAGGCTGGCGGCAGCGGCGGCGCTCTGCTCGACCAGCGCGGCGTTCTGCTGCGTCATGTGATCGAGCTGCGTGACGGCCTGATTGACCTGGCCGATGCCGCCGCTCTGTTCGAGGGTCGCGCTGGTGATCTCGCCGATCAGGTCGTTGACCCGGCGCACCTGCTGGACGATCTCACCCATCGTGCTGCCGGCATCGTGCACCAGCCGCGAACCGGTCTCGACCTTCTCGACACTCTCGCCGATCAGCGCCTTGATCTCGCGCGCCGCCTGCGCACTGCGCTGCGCCAGCGACCGCACTTCGCCGGCCACCACGGCAAAGCCGCGGCCCTGCTCGCCGGCGCGCGCAGCCTCGACCGCCGCGTTGAGC
>CAZTUT010000054.1:10786-17438 GCA_964616395.1 uncultured Burkholderiaceae bacterium | reverse complement strand
GCCCGCCACAGCGCGCTGGCCGACCAGTCAACGCCCACGCTGGCCGCATTGACCGGCGCAGTGGCGCCGGAGATCACGCGCAGGTTTTCCAGCGCGGTCGTGATGCGCCAGCCCGGCGCGACATCCCAGTCGTTGCGCATGCCGGAGGCAAGCTGCAGGTCGCGATCCGACACCGCATCGCGCAGCCGGTATTCGCTGAACACCTGCGTGTTCTTCAGGTACGCGCTGTCGACACCGAGCACGAAGGTGCCGGCGCTGCGGCCGGTATCGGACACGCCGCCGAGTTGCACCCATCCATCTTGGTACTCGTAGCGACCGTAAAGCCGGGTGCGCTCCGCGAACGTGTAGTCGCCGCCTACCGCAGCGCGACGCCGCTCGTCGCCGGAGATGTCCTGCTCGACCTCTGCGCCCACGGTCGCGCGGTCGGTGAGCCGGTAGCCGGCACCGAGTCGTACCGAGTCGCTCGACAGACGCGTGCCGGCGGGCAGGCGGCTCGGCGCGTTGGCCAGTCCGCCCTGCTGGATCACCGGCATGCCGGTGACTGGATCGATCACCTGGTTACCGTAACCGAGCGCCCCACCCCCGGAGCCGGTCGCGATGCTGCCCGACAGCCCGGCCGTCTGGTCATAGGGCCAGGTCAGCGGACCGTTACCACGCTCGCCCACCGTCTCGCGCGCGGTGCGCAGGCTGGCGTCGAGCGTGAGCCGCTCGGCAGCGAACCAGCGCAGGCCGACGCCGGCCGACATGCGCTCTCCGCCGCCCTTGTTCCGGTCTTCGCTCGACAGGCCCTCGGCATACAGCTTCAGGTCTTCGCCAAGCTTGACGCCGCCGCGCGCGTAGATCTCCTCGCGCCCGCCATTGAGCGGCGCGCCCGGATTGCTGAACTCCGGATCGGAGCGGCCATAAAACACGCGTGCGTCGGTACGGTCGCCCTCGTGGGCGAGTTCGACCCGCACGGCGTTGCCGCGCACCTCGCCGGTCCGGCCCACCAGCGACGGGCTGCTGGTCTGGTTCGACGGGTTGGTGTTGACGTTGCTCGAGGTCTGCGCGGCCTCGACCACCAGCGCGGTCCGCGGTGCCAGCCGGATCGTGGCGTTGGCGCTCGCCAGGTCATAGGGCGCCAGCGGATTGCGGTCGGTCACGGCCGAGCCGCCGACCTCGACCCGATCGTTGACCCGGTACTGCGCATCGCCACCGACGACCCAGAACGGCGTGCCGCCCTGATCGACCTCGTAGGTGATGCGCAGCGACACCGGGTTCAGGTTGTCGTCGACGGCCGGCAGGAAGCTCGTCAGCAGGATCCGTCCGGAGAACGGCTCGAACGTGTAGTCGACCAGCCGGATCAGCGGCCGCACGCTGACGATGCGCGACGGCTGGAAGCGATCGCGCACGATCACCTCGACCTTTTCGCTGCCTTCGAGCACCGCGTTGTTGCGCAGGCCGTAAGGTCCCGACCCTTGGCTGGCGATCTCCTCGACCACCTGGCGCAGCGTGTCGCGGGTGCCGAACAGGTTGGCCACCAGCCGGCCTTCCTCGTGATGCAGTCGAGCGCCGGTGCCGGTACGGTTGTACTGGCCCAGGCTGCGCTGCTTGAGCGACGCAACCGCGCCCTGCCCGATCATCTGCGTGAAGCCGTCGCCGGTGACGAAGTCGCCAAACAGCGCGTAGCTCTTGCCCTTGTCGACGCGAACATAGAGCCGCTCGGCCGAGCGCGCATCGAAGCTACGCAGCGAGGCATCGCCATAGACCGGGTACAGCTCGTCGGGGCGCACGTCACGCAGCAGGCGCGCGCGCGTGGTCTTGTCGGAGTCGTAGGCGGCGGTCAGCAGCACGTCGCCGCTGATCATGCCCTTCAGGTAGAACGCAGTGCGTGCCGCGACCTGCGTGCGGCCACCGCTGAACTCGCGCACCCAGCTTTGCAGTTCCTGCTCGAAGCCGTCGTTGCGGCGCGGCTGCGCCAGCATCGCCTTGTCGCGGAAGTTGACGATGCCTTCGACGAGGCCGGCAGCGACCATCGGCCGCTTCTCGGGCACGAAGCTCACCGTGCCCGCCGCTTCCTCGCCGCCGGCGGTGATGCGCACACGCACGTCCTGCGCTTCGGCCGGCGCCAGCAGCGTGAACTCGGCCACGCCGCCGTCGACCTTGAGCTGGATGCCGGGCGTGACGCGATCGGCGTCCTGGCGGCGCGGGCCGAGATCATCGGTGCGGGCGCCGGGCAGCAGCACGCGGCCGCCCGAGTACTCGATGGTGGCGAACACCGAGGCCGCCAACGGCTTGCCGTCGCGGCCGAACATCAGCACCTTGAAGCGCACCGACGATTGTCCGTCCGCCGGCACGCCGTCGCGGTCGACCTCGACAACGATCCTGCCCACCACGCCGTTGGCCGCGTAGTTGACGCCAGACTGCTCGCCGCGAAATAGCGTGGGCGACTGCGCATCACGCGCAGGATCGCGCGGGAACAGGTTGGACTCGCCGGCGGTCGGCGCCGTATAGCGCACGTCGGTGGGCGTACCGGCGGGCGGCTGCGATTGCTGCGCCTGCGCGACGAGTGCTGCGATGCCGAGTGCGATCGGCGTCAGCGCGCCGAACCGGCGTGCGATCGCTGCCATGCGGGATTCAGCGCGCGCCATGGGAACCTCCGGCATCGGGGGCAGTGGCGCTATCGCGACCTGACGGGGGTGGCCGATTCATTGGCAACTCGGGAACCGGGACATGGCTTTCGTCCTGCGTCGCGCCCGCCGGCGGCGGCGTCAGCGGACGCGGCTTCGGCACCTGCTGGTTGGCGCCATCGGTGCCCTGCTGCGGCGAACTGAGCGTGGAGCGGCCATGCGCCTTGCTGTCGAAGCGCAGCGCAGGCGCGCTCTTGCGCTCGTTCTCGGGTGCGCGGACCTCGCCCTGCGCGCGACGGGCCTTCACCTGCTCCAGCACGGTGTTCGAGCAGCTGCCCTCGATGAAGTCGGCGCGATGCAGTTCGCCGTTCTTCAGGTCGAGCCACAAGCTGCCGGCATCGCCGAGGTTGCGGTTGCTGGAGGTCGTCAGCCGCGAACCGCGCGGCAGCGTGATCGGGTCGACCTTCATCACCGCGCTGCGCGCCGGGATGCCGCAGATGCTGTACTTGCCTTCGCTGTCGCTGATCAGCGTGGTGCCGTCCTGCATGATCATGCGCACGCCGGGGATGCCGAGTTCCTCCGGGTCCTGGATGTGGTTGCCGTTGCAGTCCACGTAGATCTTGCCGAGCACGCAGGCGTCGGTGGTGAACACGCCGCCGGTGACGCGGATCCGATACGCCGCCGGATTCGTCGGCACCGATCCGGGTAGCGGGTTGAAGCCGCCATCCACGCAGCCCGCCGGCACCGAGCAGGCATGGCCCTGGGCGCGATTGATGCCATCGCCCTGCATCGCGCCCACGCCCACCCGCGCGCGGTAGCGCAGCACCAGTTGCCGACCTGCCGGCATCGGTCCGAGGTCGAAGGCCAGCGTCGGGCCTACGCCGCCGCGCGGATCGGCGATCGGCTTATCGCCCACCATCGCCGTGCCCGGCACGTAGGTCACGCCGGCCGGCAACCGGTCGACGATCGTGGTCTGGCGCGGCAGCGCGCCCGCAGTGACGGTGACCGTCAGCGTGTAGCGGACGGTGTCGCCGACCTCGACCGTGGCCTTGTCGCCGGTCTTGGTCAGCGCGATGCCGGTGGGCAGCGCCGGATCGAGCGGGATGTGGTTGTGGACGATGTTCGCGCCGCCCGACCCCGACACCATCGTCAGGTAGTAGGTGGTCGCCGTGCCGACCGGACCACTCGGTGCGGTGGCTTGCGGCTGCACATTGAACACCGACCCCGGTCCACCCGGCGGCACCAGCGGTCCGGCCGTTGGCGGGATCGCCGTCGACTGGAACGTATAGGCCGCCGGCGGCGTGACCGTCAGCCCGAACGTGCACGAGGCGGGCGCCGTGGTGCCGAACAGGAACTGGTAGAAGCCATCGGTGCCGACCGTCATCGAAATGCGGTCACCGTTGATCGTGTAGCCGCCCAGACCGGCTCCGACGATGCTGGTGGCCGGCGCCCAGCCGCCGCAAGCACCGACAGGCGCCAGCGTAACGATTGATCCGGGCACCGGTGTGCGCACGCCGGAGTCGTACACGACGCCGCTGGGATCGACCGGCAGGCTCTGCTGGACGAGTTCCTGACCCGGGGCCAGCACGACTGCGAGCGCGGGCGACACACCCTGATTGACGCAGGAACTCGGCTTGCCGGTGCCTGCGGCATTCGGATCGCAACTGACGCCGCTCGATCCGGTGCCCTGCTCGCCATTGACCGGGTAGCCAAACACGACGCCGGAGGCCGGATCGCGGAACCGCACGGCCAGCGCGACGCCCGGCAGCAGGTCGATCACGCGATAGCTGCCATCGGCGGCGGTGGTGGCGCGACCCACCACGCTGTTGCTGGCGGTGTCGACGATTTCCACCGACCAGCCCGCCAGCCGGCGGTCGCCGGCGTCGAGCACGCGCGGCGTGCTGCCGATGTCGTACCAGACCGTACCCGACAGCGCGGCCGCGCGCTGTACCTGCGTGCTCGTGTGGCAGGCGTTGAACTCGATGGTCGATGTGCACGGCGGCAGCGTCGCCGGGCGATTGTTGAAGGCGTCCGTCTCTGCGGGCGTCGGACGCCACGCATCGATCTCGCCGCCGCCGTCGACCATCACCGCATTGACCGCAGGCGACGCATCGGCCGCCTGCGGCGTGACCGTGGCTACTACGCTGATTTGGCTTGCCGACGTCGCGCCAGCGCCGATGACATCGGTGCTCGTGCAGCTGAATCGCGTGGCGCCGGCCGCGCCGTCGCAGGTCCAGCCCGGGCCGGTCGGCCGGCCCGCAAGGACCAGACCCGGCGGCAGCCGGTCGCTGACGGTGTACACGCCAGTCGTGGGCAGCAGGCCCGCGTTACGCACGCTGATCCGATAGTTGGCCGGGAAGCCGACCGTGAACACCGACTCCACCGCACGCTTGCTGACGCGCAGATCGGGCGCGTCGGGAATCTCGCCGAAGTTGTAGCTTTCGCCCTTGGCGCCATCTGACAGAACGATGCCGCTGATGCTCGACGGCAGCACGGTCACGGCGGTGGCCGTGCCGCCCCGCGTTCCTGCAACGGTGATGCCATTGCGGGTGGCCGGTGGCTGCTGCGGTTCGTTCAGCTTGTAGGTGCCCGAAGCGAGCTCGGTGAACACGAACGCGCCGCCGGCATCCGTGACCACCGAGCGGTTCACCACCCGGCCCAGCACATCGGTTCCGGTCAGTTCAATGGTCACGCCGGCGATGCCGTTCTCACCGCCATCGATCAGGCCGTTGTTGTTCAGGTCGAACCAGACGCGGCCGCGCAGCTCGGCGTTATTGGGGATCTCGGCGAAGTTGTTGCCGGTGCTGCTCACGCCGACGCCGAGGATGATGCCGCTGATCGCGCTCGGCAGCGTGGTGATCGGCGTGGCGGTTCCGCCGGCGCTACCGGCGATGGTCTGACCGTTGGTTGTATCCAGCGGCTGGGTCGGCTCGGTGATCGTGTAAGTGCCCGGCCGCAGGTCGGGGGCCGAGTAGGTGCCGTCGGCACCGGTGGTCAGGTTCAGGCTGACCGACGTACCGCGATCATCGGTCCCGGTGATCACGATCGGCACGTTGGCCAGCCCGACCTCTTCCGCAGCATCCTGCACGCCGTTGTTGTTGCGGTCGAGGAAGACCTTGCCGCTGATCGATGCGCCGATGAGCTCGCCGAACAGGTAGTCGGCGGCCTGCATACCCGCAGCCAGCGCGATACCCGAAATGACATCGCTGACCGCGATGCTGCCGCCTGCGGTGCCGGCGCGGTCCTTGCCGTCGAGGAAGCGACCTGCGGCGGGCGGAATCGCGCCCTCGCTGACCGTGTAGCCCCCGGCACCCGCCGCCAGAAGATCAGCGAACACGTAGTCGCCATTGGCATCGGTGACCACGCTGCGGCTGACCGCTGCACCCGTCGCGTCGGTGCCGGTCAGCGTGACCGTCACACCCGCAATGCCAGCCTCACCCGCATCGCGCACGCCGTTGTTGGTGTTGGCCGGCGTGGCCGGTGAGTAGTCGACGTAGACCGAGCCCGACAGCGATCCAACCCGCTCGCCAAAGTTGTTGTTGGGCGAGCCCGCCGCGGGCAGGTTGGTGATCGTGATCGCGTTGGCTGCGCTGCTCGATGCATTCGTCCCCAGGTTCACACCGCCATCGGCATAGCCCACCGGCTGCGTCTCGCACACCGTGTAGGTCAGACCGGCGGCGTTAGCGCTGAACAGATAGGCGCCTGCTGCGTCGGTGACGGTCGATGCCAGTGTTGTTCCGGCGCAGGTCGCGCCTTGCACCAGTCGGATCGCCACGCCGGCCAGCCGACCATCGGTGGGTACCGGGTCCATCTGGCTGTTGCGGTTACGGTCGATGTAGACGGTGCCGCTGATCGGGGCACTCGGCAGTTCGCCAAACAGATAACCGGTGGACTGCACGCCGGCAGCCAGCGTGATGCCCGAGATGACGTCGCTGACCGCTGTGCTGCCGCCGGCCGTTCCCGCGGTATCGAGGCCGTCGAGGAAGACACCTGCGGCGGGCGGAATCGCGCCCTCGCTGACCGTGTAGCCCCCGGCACCCGCC
>CAZTUT010000054.1:0-10686 GCA_964616395.1 uncultured Burkholderiaceae bacterium | reverse complement strand
ACCGAGCCCGACAGCGATCCAACCCGCTCGCCAAAGTTGTTGTTGGGCGAGCCCGTGGTGGGCAACGCAGCGATCGAGATGACGTTGGGCGACGGCGTCGTTGCAGAGGTACCCGGATTGACGATGCCATCCGCATAGCCGACCGGCTGGGTCTCGCACACCAGATACGCCGCGCCCGCGGTAACCGATGTGAACGAATAGCTGCCCACGGCATCCGTGACCGCGCTCTGCAGCACGGTGCCCGCTGTGCAGTCGGCACCCTGCACCAGCCTTACCGTGACGCCGGCGATACGGCCATCGGTCGGCACCGCGTCAATCACGTTGTTGCGATTGCGGTCGATGTATACGGTGCCGCTGATCGATGTCAGCACCAGTTCACCGAAGTTGAACACGGTGCCATCGGTGCCAGCCCCGAGGTCGATGCTGGCAATCCGGTCGGTATCGGCCACCGGCGTGTTCGGTTGCGCAGTGCAGCCGCTGGCGCAGGCGGCGCCGTTGATCAGTCCGGGGTTGACCGGCCCGTTGCGCAACCCCGTCGGCGAAGACGGCAGCGGTTGCTCGATCGTGTAGACAATCAGCGGATCAACGCTCGCAAAGTTGTAGGCGCCGGTGCCGTCGGTCGTTGCAGTGGCGACCAGCGCGCCGGTGCCGGCATTGAGCAGCCTGACCGTGGCGCCGGCGACGCGCGTATCGCTGGCCGCGTCAAAAGTGCTGTTGACGTTCAGGTCGAGGTAGACGATTCCCGACAGGCTGGGACGCCGTACTTCGGGGAAGTTGTACAGCGTGCCCTGCGTGTTGGCGGCCAGCGTAATCGCCGTGTAGCTCGAATTACCTTCGAGCCCGCCGCCGTTGTAGCTGCCGCCAGCACTCGGCGCCAGTGCGCCGCTGGCGGGCGGCGCCACCGGACCGTTGACGAATCCTGCGGGCTGCGTCTGCGCGATTGTGTAGCCGGTTGCATCGGCCGGGGCCAGGTTGTCGAAAAGATAGGCGCCACTCGCATCGGTGATTGCGCTACGGCTGACCGCGTTGCCGAAGGCATCGGTGCCCGTCAGCGCGATCGACACGCCGGCAATGCGCGGCTCGGCGGCCGCTGATTGCGGCACGCCACCGTTGCTGCCGCTGCGGTCGCGGTCCTGGAAGACCATGCCTGCCAGCGATGACCGCACGACGGTTACCGTACTGGTCGAGGTGTTGTCGGACGTATCGATGTCCAGACCGCCGGTCTTGATGGGGTCGGCATCGACGGTCGCCGTATTGGTCAGCGTCCCGCCCGCAGGGAAACTGGTGATGCGCACCGGAATCGTGATGGCGGCGCTGCCGGTGCCGTTGAGCTGACCCAGCGCGCAACTGACCGTCACCCCGGTGCGGCTGCACGTGCCGCTGGCGGCAGGCAGCGTCTTGGTCCACGTGATCGGGCCGGTGACCTCAACGCCAGCCGGCAAGGTGTCGGTGACGTCGGTCTGCAGCGAATTGCCCGGGCCGCCGTTGGTAACCGTCACCACCCAGTTAAACGGCTGCATGATCGACGGCGTGGCCACGCTGGCGCTCTTGCTGGTGCGCAAATCGACGCGCTGCCTGACCGTGGTCTGCTCAATCGCAGTGTCGTTAGCGGACACGTTATCTGGCTCGTTGGCAGACACCGTGACCGAATTTTGGTAGACGTCGCCAAGCGGCGCCGGTTCGTCCAGCACTTCGAAACGCAGGAACACCGACTTGGTGATACCGGAAGCCAGATCGCCCACTGCACTGCCCGTGGCGGCGGTGCCCGCCGGCACCGTGCAGGTGAAGGTCGGGATCGCCGTACCGCTGGCCGACGTAACGTTCGTCACCGAGCACAGCGAAGGCGCGTTGCACGTGCTGCCGCCAAAGGCCGTCACGTCACACACGAAGCGGACCCGCCGCCCCGCGGGCGGCGTCATCGTCTCGGCGAACTGAACACCGGTCGCGTACGACGGTCCGTTGTTGGTGACGCGCACGTCGTAGCTAAGGAAGGTCCCGGTGGACAGATAACCGACCGGATCGAATACCTGCGAACCGACGCGATCAAGCTTGTTGACCAGCAGGTCGACCTGCGCACCGCTGACGTTGAGGGTCACCGATTTGGAGTTCGGCGCTCCGCTGCCCGACGTGCTTTCGGCCGTGGTCGTGCTGATGCTGGCGGTGTTCGTGTAGACACGATCTGCATTGCCCGGCTGGAAGTTGGGCCGCAGACGCAGCGTGATCGACTGCACCTCGCCATTGGCGAGTGAACCGATATTGCAGGTGAAGGTATTGCTGGCACCGTTGAGCACGGCACCGGCGGCGATGCTGCATGTGGAGCCACCCTTCGACGAGGTGATCTGCGTGACCGTGGCGCCGCTGTCGCCAGCCGGGAACGTGATCGTGTCGGTGACGACCACGCCGGCCGCCGTCGACGGACCGTTATTGCGGAACGAGATCACGTAGGTGGCGATCTCGCCAGCGCGAACCGGGTTCGGCGTCACCGACTTGCCCGTCATTTCCACGTCGGCGATCGGCGTGATCCTGACGATGTCCGATGCCGAATTGTTGGTGGGATTGGGATCCCCCTCGGCGGTATTAAAGACCGTCGCGGTATTCGTGAAGTCAACGTTACTGTCCTGCAGCGGCCGGTTGACCGGGATGTTGATCGCAACTTCCTGGCCATCCTGCAGCAGGCCGCCGGTCTGCGTGCAAGTCACCGCCGCGCCGGACGTGGTGCAGTTGACAGTGATCGGACTGCCTGCCTCGGCAGCGATCGTGCCGAAGGTCGAACGCCCGGAGATGAAGCCGGGCACCGTGTCGGTGACCCGGATCCCCGAGGCCGACTGCGCGCTGCCGGAGACGTTGCGAACCACCAGCCGGTAGGTGACCGTGTCCTCGTTGGTATCGAGGACCTTGTCGCCGTTGGCGGTACGGGTTTCCTTGCTGATCGACAGGTCGGGCTGGACCGTCGTGGAACTCGCGCCCTGGGTCGTGCAGTCGTTGGTCGGGTTCGGATCGCCTTCGCCCGGGGGCCTCGCCAGCAACGGATCGACGCCCGCGGGCACCGAACTGCCGGTACACGCGGTGTTGGTGACGGTGCCGCTGATCTCCGCCTTCGAGACGATTGTCAGCTTGTGCAGCTCATTGAGCGCGTTGAGCCCTCCGCCTGCCGGATGCTCACAGACAATCACCGGCGCGCCGCTGGCGTCACAGCTCCAGCCCGGGCCCGAAAAACTGACGAAGGATTCGCCGGACAGGACCTCGATCACGCGCAGCGGACCCGTCGCCGTGCGAGGGCCGTTGTTCGTCACCGTGATGATCGACGTGACATTCGAGCCCTGAGCCACGGGATTGGGCGACTTGGTCTTGGTGATCCGCAGATCGGCGCCATCGGGCCGCACCTGCACGTTGACGGAACCCGAGTTGTTTCCCGGGTTCGGGTCATTGGTCGCCGAAGTGATGCTCGCGGTGTTGGTGTAGGTCGTGCCACCCGGCGCCACGACACCATTTGGCGGCGCCGTGGCAACGATGGTGATGTTGTCGGTCGCCGAGGTCGGGAAGCTGGCGCGCGTGCAGGTGACGGTATTGCCGCTATTGCCGCAGGTCCAGTTCGGACCGCTCGCCGAGACGAAGGTCCAGCCGGCCGGCAAGGGGTCGGTGAGCACGGCATCCACTGCGGTTGCCGGTCCGCTGTTGCGCGGCTGGATCTGGAACGTGACGTTGCTGCCGGCGATCGCAGGTGTGCCCGAGGTCACCGTCTTCTGGGCAATGCGGATGTCGGCGCCGGGCACCACGATCGTGTCTGCGGTGGCCGTGTTGTCAGCGGTGTCCGGATCGGCCACGCCGCCTGCGGCGGGCAGCACCGTCGCACTGTTGGTGATCGTGCCGCCCGCGGCATTGACCTGACCGACCACGGTCACTGCCGGAATGGCAGCACCAACCGCGTGAGGTCCCGCTCGGTTGCAAGTCACCACGCCAGCGGCGTGACTGCAACTCCAGCCGGATCCTGTCGCGGATACGAAGGCGACCGCCGGCGGCAGGTTGTCGGTCAATACGATGGCACCCGACGCATTGGGCCCGGCATTGCTCGCGGTCAGCGTGTACGTGACATTCGAACCGCCGGCCACCGGGTTCGGCGCTCCGGTTTTGGTCAGCGCGAGGTTGGCGCCGGTATTGACGGTGGTGACCTCGGACTGCGTGTTGTTGGACGGATTGACATCGTTGTCGGCCGTGAGCGTGGCCGTGGCACCGATCGTGGTCGGCCCCGGTCCCAGCGCACGCCAGCGGATCGTGATGTCCTTGGGTCCGGTTCCGCTGCCGGCGATCGACCCGAGTTCGCAGACCACACGGGTGGGCGTCTGCAGCGCACAGTTGGCCGACGCGGGCGACGCCGATACAAACGTTGCCCCGGCGGGCACATCCAGCGTGAGCCGTGTATTGGTCGCTGCGTCAGGCGCGTTGTTGTCGACCCGGACCTGATAGCGGACGATGCCGCCGGCAACAACCGGGTCGGGATCGTCGGAAAACGACGCAATCAGCGGATCGGCCGCCAGCGCGATGGCCGGGGCAACAAGCATCAGCAGCGCGGCGGCGAGCGAACGCAGCGATTGCAGTCGCCGACGGGTCGCGTGGCACGGGGGCGTGACGGCGCTGCTCAGATCAGACATGTCGAAGACGTGACGAACTCAGGGACAGAGATGTTGCCGGTTGTGCAGCCCACGCCAGAGGATCTTTCCCAAAGACGCAATAAAAGGCAGTTGGCGCAACGATCTTTGGAAAACGGAGACCTTGAAAGCGGGTCACCCTCAATCCGGCAGCGCCGCAGCATAACCAAAACGCGGTGTCTGGCTGAATAGAACTTTGGGACACCCATCCGTTGACCCTAGCGCCCACGCGCTACGCTTTGGACCTGCTGGTCAACCAAAGGCAGCGCGATCAACGCCTCTGCACTTGCTGCAGTCGCAGCCCTGTACGTCGCGCCGTCCCCCAGCGCCCAAGCCCAAATCAATCCGCTCACGGGAGTCGTGAATGCGCAGTAAGGAACGGCAGGAACCGGATTCAAACCGCCGACGCATGGCGTTCGGCCTGTGTATCGCAACCGCAACGATGGCCACACCGACGCTGACCGCATGCGGTGGGGGCAGCAGTGCACCGCCACCGCCGCCACCCGCGCCGACGCTCGAGATTCTCTGTAATGACGTCGGCGTGCTGGCGACCGAAACGAAGATCACGTTCCTGTTCAGCGCGGATGTCAGCCAGTTCGCGGTCAACCGCTTCCAGATCGCCGGCGGCACGGTTGATGCGAGCACCTTCACCCGCGTCAGCGGACGTGAGTACAGCGTGATCGTGACGCCGCGCTCGAACCAGACCGGAACGCTGACGATCACGGTGCCTCCCGGCGCGTTTTTCGATGCCACCGGCACCACGGCCAACGGCTCGGCGTACTACTTCTCGCGCGAATACAACACCGTGGTGCCTCCGACCGTGCCTTTTGTCGACTTTGCCGACGACGTGCCCGGCTATTTCACCAGCGGTCCGGTGACGCTGACGATCACCTTCAGCCTCGACGTCGGCAGCAGTTTCGAACTGTCGGATCTCGTGGTGGCCAGCGCCACGCCAAGCGACTTCACCAAGGTGTCGGCGACCGAGTACACGGTCCGTCTGACACCACCAGCCGGCGCCTCCGGGGTCATGACGGTGACCATCCCGGCCGGCGCCGTCACCGCTGTCGGTGGATCGGCCAACAACCGCGAGTGGGCCTGGGGCAAGCTGTTCCGTCCCGCGAACTAAGACCTGCGACCTGCGCGCGGCCGCGCGCAGGTCGCTGCGCAAGCGGCCGTGTCGAAAAATGTCTACAATCTCGCGCTTGCGCAGGTTTCGGGGCTCTTAGCTCAGTTGGTAGAGCAGCGGACTCTTAATCCGTAGGTCGAAGGTTCGAATCCTTCAGGGCCCACCACCTCCCCCTCGCGCCCCCCAAGCGTCAACCCTGTCTACCGTCCGCGCTTCGTCCCGGACGAGGTTCCTGCGCACCGAGTTTCTGCCGGCGCTTGCGCTGCGGGCCGATGACCTCCGCATCAAGCCAGCGCGCAAAGGCAATCTGGCGCTCGGCGCGTCGCCGTGATAGCCACGCCAGCAGACCCAGTTCGCTGAACCAGAGCTGCCGCCCGCCGGCCACGGCTTGCAGGCCGTCGCGTCCGGCGTCGAGGCGGACCCGCGCAGGGTCCCGCCCCCGGCCCTCGATCCGCATCGCTTCGAACACATCGACCGCGCAAACCCACAGCGCATGCTCGCTGTCCACCTGCACCCGGATCGGGTAGCCATCGAATTCGTAGTAGCTGCCGTTCCAGTCCTGATGCGGTGCATCGACCATCGCGTACCAGATCGCGCGGGAGCAACGCCACAGCGGCCAAAGTATCAGCACCGCCCAAAGCGGCGTAACCAGTGGAAAAAACTCGGTCGGCGCAAAGACCAGGAGCGCGATGCCGATCGGAGCACCCACGGCCCACAGCAGCCAGCCACCCCGGACCACGCGTGCGTCGGGATCCGCCGTTGCGACCGATAGCCCGACAGTCAGCACCGTGGGAGAGGCCTCGGCAGGCGAGCGATCGACGGGCGGCGTAGTCACAGCCGCATTGTGCAACCGGGGTGCGTCTCGGCAGAAGCACGGCCCGGTCCTGCCGCCACCAGCGCAGCAGCGAACAGCGCGCCTCGACCCGTGCGCGCTCAGTCTTCCAGGCCCAGTTCCTGGATCTTGCGCGTGATCGTGTTGCGGCCAACACCCAGCTTGGCAGCCGCCTCGATGCGCCGGCCATGGGTATGGCGCAGCGCGGTGCCGATCACCGCCGCTTCAAACTGTCGCGACAACTGATCCATCAGGTCGCGCTCGCCCGCAGCGAGGCGGCGGCTGACATCGGCAACCAGCGCGCCCATCCAGTCGGCGCCACTGCCCGCGCCAGCCAGCGGCGCAGAGGCCGCAGCCGGTTGCAGCACAGGGGCTGTCGCCGCCAACATCGCCGTCGCAGCTGACGGCAGCATCGCGGAGCCCAGGGCCGGCTGCGTACTCGCCATCTCCTGCCGGATCTCCAGCGGCAGGTCATCGACACGGACCACCTGCGCAGGCGCAAGCACGGTCAACCAATGGCACAGGTTTTCGAGTTGACGCACATTACCGGGCAACGCCAGCGCCTGAATATGCCGTAGTGCGTCCGGTGAAAGTCGCTTTGGTTCTACGCCAAGCTCGCGCGCGCTCTTGGCGAGGAAGTGGCGCGCGAGCAGCGGGATGTCCTCGGGCCGCTCGCGCAGCGCCGGCAATCGCAGCCGGATCACATTGAGCCGGTGATACAGATCCTCGCGGAACAGTCCCTGGCGCACACGCTCTTCCAGGTTCTGGTGCGTGGCAGCGATCACGCGCACATCGGCCTTGATCGGCTGATGGCCGCCGACGCGGTAATAGAAGCCATCGGACAGCACCCGCAGCAACCGGGTCTGTAGTTCTGCCGGCATATCGCCGATTTCATCGAGGAACAGCGTGCCGCTTTCGGCCTGCTCGAAGCGACCACGGCGCATCGCCTGCGCGCCGGTGAAGGCGCCGCGCTCGTGGCCGAACAGTTCGCTTTCCAGCAGGTCGCGCGGGATCGCCGCCATATTCAGCGCGATGAACGGGCCGGTCTTGCGGGCGCTGTGCTTGTGCAGCGCCCGCGCCACCACTTCCTTGCCGCTGCCGGATTCGCCGGTGATGAGCACCGTGACATTCGAGTGCGCCAACCGGCCAATCGCGCGAAAGACCTCCTGCATCGCAGGCGCCTGGCCGAGGATTTCCGGCAGTTCGGTCGGCACATCGTCGCTGGCCGACTCGCGCAGGCTCTCGTCGACCGCGCGGCGGATCAGCTCGACCGCCTTGTCGACATCGAACGGCTTGGGCAGGTACTCGAAAGCGCCCCCCTGAAATGCCGAGACCGCGCTTTCCAGGTCCGAAAACGCGGTCATGATGATCACGGGCAGCGCGGGATGGCGGCCCTTGACCTTACGCAGCAGCTCGATACCGCCGCTGCCCGGCATCCGGATGTCGGATACCAGCACCTGCGGCGTGTCGTTATCCAGTTCGTTGAGCACTTCCTGCGCGCTGCCGAACAGCTTGCAGGGGATGTTCTCGCGCGCCAAGGCCTTTTCCAGCACCCAGCGGATCGAACGGTCGTCGTCAACCACCCATACCGGTTTCATCGCCCTGTTCCTTGTCAGAGGGGACCGCTGAGCAACCGCCTGTTCCTCGTGATGCGCGTCTGTCGCGTGCATTCAAGCTCCTCATGACAGCGCCAGCAGAATGCGAAAGTCCGTCAGACCAGGACGCGACTCGAATTCGATGACACCGTTGTTCTGCTGGACGAACGTCTGCGCCAGCGTCAGGCCCAGGCCGCTGCCGCCTTCCCGACCCGACACCAGCGGGTAGAAGATGCGGTCGCGCAACTCATCCGGAATACCCGGCCCGTTGTCGATCACATGCAAGTCCAGTGCCAGACGACAGAACTGCCGACCCACGGTCAGCCGCCGCGCGATCCGCGTGCGCAAGGTGATCTGTGCGTCTCCGGCTGCGATGCGTGGCCCGAGCGCCTCGGCCGCGTTGCGCACCAGGTTGAGCACCACCTGGATCAGCTGCTCGCGGTCGCCCTCGAAATCGGGGATCGAGGCGTCGTAGTCGCGAACGATCGTCAACCCGCGCGGGAACTCGGCGCCGATGACCGCACGCACGCGCTCGAACACCTCGTGGATGTTGAAGCTGACCACGCTGCGCGGCTGCCGGTGCGGCGCCAGCAGCCGGTCGACCAGCGACTGCAGCCGGTCGGACTCATCGATGATCACGCGCGTGTACTCGCGCTGCTCGGCGCTCGGCAGCTCCGCTTGCAGCAACTGGGCGGCGCCGCGGATTCCGCCGAGCGGATTCTTGATCTCGTGCGCGAGGTTGCGCAGCATCAGCCGGTTGGCCTCCGTCATGTCGAGCTGCTGTTCGCCCTGGCGGGCGCGCAACTGCTGCTCGATCTCGATGAGTTCCAGCACCAGCGGCGTCTCGCGCGAATACAGTGCGGTCGCGGTGGCCTGCACCACGGTGGACTCTCCGAGCGCGCGCCGCACCTCGAGCATCTGGCGCCGCTGCCCGAGCGCATCAGCGTTGGCCTCGGCCAGCAGCGACTCGATCGGCTGCTCGCCGATGAACATGCGGCTGGCCGCCTGACCGATCAGCTTGAATCGGGAGGTCTCGAATAACTGCTCCGCGGCCTGGTTCGCATGTACCACCAGCCCGCGCCAGTTAAGCACCAGCACCGCCGTGGCGAGCAGATCGAGCCCCTGCAGACGATCCATGTCCAGACCGCCGGTCAGCAGGCGTTCGTGGCTCACGGCCGGCCTCCGCGCGCACGCGGCATGGCGGCAGTCAGGTGGGTTGAAACGGTTGAATGCCGCCGGTCGAGCGGCGCCGCGCCCAGTGGCGCCGCGAAGATCAGTCGCGCAGCAGCGCCAGTTCGCGCTTCAGCGCCGACACGTTGCTCTCGTGGCGCTGGATGTCCTGCTGCATCCGGCCAACGCGCTCCTGATAGCGCGCATAGTTGCGCGTCTCGTCGCCGTTGCGCTCGGGCTGGCCATTGTTGAACTCGCCACGCAGCCGGGCCAGACGCTCTTCCTCGGTCTTCAGCTCGTCCTCGAGAATGCGACGTCGATCGCTGTCGCGCGCCCGTTGCGTGTTCGCATCGACCCGCGGAAACCCGGCAGAGGCGCGCTGGTCGACCGCGGGCCGAACCGGGTTGCTGGCCGCCTGCGGCGTGCTGCGCGGCGCCGGCACCGTGGTGATCGGGGAAGCCGACACCCGCTTGCAGCCGCGCGCATTGGCATCGTTGGTGAAGGTCTTGCGGCCCAGCTCGTCCACGCACAGCACGATCTCGCTCTGCGCGTGCAACGACGCGGACGCGATCGCGATCAGCATTCCAAACACAGGACGAACCAACATGGCAGCCAACTTCCGGCAGGCAGAGGCGAAAAGTGTACGGCAGCGCGCCCGCCGCGGACATCCCCTGCGGTGACCCGATAAACGGCTGATGCGCGGTCATTTTCGGTGCCTGTCGGTGGCTGAGGGGGCTGGCGGCTGCCCCAGGGTGTTTACCCTGGCTGAACAAACGTTCGCTGCGCCGCCGCAAGCGACAAGGGGCGGTCGCCCGCCCCTTGTGCCCGACTCAGCGGCAGCCGCTTACAGCGAGTAGTACATGTCGAACTCGACCGGATGCGTGGTCATGCGGAAGCGCGTGACCTCCTCCATCTTCAGTTCGATGTAGGCATCGATCAGGTCGTTGGTGAAGACCCCGCCGCGAGTCAGGAACTCGCGGTCCTTGTCCAGGTGCTCGAGCGCCATGTCCAGCGACGAACACACGGTCGGGATCTTGGCGTCTTCTTCCGGCGGCAGGTCGTACAGGTTCTTGTCGGCCGCCTCGCCCGGGTGGATCTTGTTCTGCACGCCGTCCAGGCCGGCCATCATCAGCGCCGAGAACGCCAGGTACGGATTGGCAGTGGGATCCGGGAAGCGCACCTCGATACGACGGCCCTTCGGGTTCGACACATACGGAATGCGGATCGAAGCCGACCGGTTGCGCGCCGAGTAGGCGAGCATGACCGGCGCTTCGAAGCCCGGCACCAGACGCTTGTAGCTGTTCGTGCCCGCGTTGG
>CAZTUT010000053.1:0-17545 GCA_964616395.1 uncultured Burkholderiaceae bacterium | reverse complement strand
TGCGGCCGGCGTCCTTGGTGGCCTGGCGCTGGCTGTCGTTGAAGTACGCCGGCACCGTGATCACCGCCTCGGTGACCGGCTCGCCGAGATAGTCCTCGGCGGTCTTCTTCATCTTGCGCAGCACCTCGGCCGACACCTGCGGCGGGGCGATCTGCTTGTCGCGTACCTCGACCCAGGCGTCGCCATTGGACGCCTTGGTGATCTTGTACGGCATCATGTGGATGTCCTTCTGGACTTCCTTTTCCTCGAAGCGGCGGCCGATCAGGCGCTTGACCGCGTACAGCGTGTTGCGCGGGTTGGTCACCGCCTGCCGCTTGGCCGGCGCGCCGACCAGAATCTCGCCGTCTTCCATGTAGGCGATGATCGACGGCGTGGTGCGCGCGCCTTCGCTGTTCTCGATGACCTTGGGCGTGCCGCCCTCGAGGATCGACACGCACGAGTTCGTGGTGCCCAGGTCGATGCCAATGATCTTTGCCATGCTTGCCTCGGTGATGACGATTGTTCGTTGGGTCTCGCGCCGGCGCTGCGATTCAGCGCCGAAGCGGACGGGACTGTCCGTTAGTTAGGCGTTATCCACAGGGTTTCAAGACCTGCGGTGCTCAGCCTTGCGCCACGGTGACCAGCGCCGGCCGCAGCACGCGGTCGGCAATCAGCCAGCCCTTCTGCATCACGGTCACGACATGGTTGGCCGCAATACCCTCGGGTGCCGGCACCGTCGCGATCGCCTGGTGGCGGTGCGGGTCGAATTTCTGGCCCACGGGGTTGATCTCGGTGAGCCGGTTCTTCTCGAAGGCGGCGCGCAACTGGCGCAGCGTGATCTGCACGCCCTCGCGCAACTGCTCGGCGCTGGCGGTCTGCACGTCGAGCGCCTTTTCCAGCGAGTCGGCCACCGGCACCATGGCCTCGGCGAACGACTCGATCGCGAACTTGTGCGCCTTGGCGACGTCATCCTGAGCGCGACGTCGGATGTTCTCGCCCTCGGCCACCGCGCGCAGGTAGCGCTCGTGGTTGTCGGCCGCGTCGGCCAGCGCCTTCTTCAGGTCTTCCTCGACCTGGCTGACCGAGGCCGAGCCCAGCGCTGCCTCGGGCGCGCTGCCGGCGCCTTGGGACTCCGCCGTCTGCGGTCCCGCCCCGTTGCCCGGCGCGGTGCGCTCCGGTTCGTTCATGAAACCTCCGCGAATCTCTATTTTTCAAGTACTTGCGAAGGTTATTGGGGCGATCAGCGGAAATTCAAGAGCGGCCGACCGCGTTCCGGCCGTGCAGTTGAGCATCCGACGGAGCCGGATCAGTGCACCGGCCAGGCCAAAACTCAAGCCGCGGATCGGGCTCGGGCTCAGGCATCCAGCATCGTGGCGCGCGTGCCCAGCCAGCGCGCCACGTGCGCACGCGCCACCTCCGGGTGCTCGGCCAGCAGCGTGGCCGCCGCCGCGCGCGCCTGCTCGACCAGCACCGCGTCGCCATCGATGTCGGCGAAACGCAGCATCGGCACGCCCGACTGGCGGCTGCCGAGAAACTCGCCGGGCCCACGAATCTCCAGGTCGCGCCGCGCGACCTCGAAGCCGTCAGTGGTCTCGTAGATCACCTTGAGCCGCTCGCGCGCCGCCGCCGACAGCGGCTCGTCGTACAGCAGCACGCAGTAGCTCTGCGCGGCACCTCGGCCAACCCGGCCGCGCAACTGGTGCAACTGCGACAGCCCGAAACGCTGCGCATGCTCGATCACCATCAGCGAGGCGTTGGGCACGTCGACGCCCACCTCGATCACCGTGGTGGCGACCAGCACATCGATATCGCCGCGCGCGAACAGCGCCATCACCGCTGCCTTCTCGGCCGGCGGCATCTGGCCGTGCAGCAGCCCCCAGCGCAGGTGCGGCAGCTCGGCGCGCGTGCGTTCGTACATCGTTGTGGCAGCCGTGAGATCGACCGGGGTGTCGAGCGCGTCGCTTTCCTCGACCAGCGGACAGACCCAGTAGGCCTGGCGGCCCTTGGCCACTTCGCTGCCGACCCGCTCCAGCACCTCGTGGCGGCGCGCGGTCGAGACCAGCTTGGTGACCACCGGCGTACGGCCGGGCGGCAGCTCGTCGATCACGCTCACATCGAGATCGGCCAGATAGCTCATCGCCAGCGTGCGCGGAATCGGCGTGGCGCTGAGCATCAGCAGATGCGGCGTGGCGCCGGCCGCCCCCGAGGGCGCGTCGGTGCCGGCGCGCAGCCGCAGTCGCTGCGCGACACCGAAGCGGTGCTGCTCGTCGACGATCGCCAGCCCCAGCCGCCTGAACTGCACCGCCTCCTGGATCAGCGCATGGGTGCCGACCACCAACTGCGCGCTGCCGTCGGCCACCTCGGCCTGCGCGGCGCGCTTGTCGGCCGCCTTCAGCTTGCCGGCCAGCCACGCCACCCGCACGCCGAGCGGCGCCAGCCATTGTTCGATGCGGCGGAAGTGCTGCTCGGCGAGGATTTCGGTGGGCGCCATCAGCGCCGCCTGCCAGCCGGCATCGATGGCGCGCGCGGCGGCGAGCGCTGCCACCACGGTCTTGCCGCTGCCCACGTCGCCCTGAACCAGACGATGCATCGGCACGCCGCGTGCCACGTCGGCCTCGATCTCGCGCCACACGCGCTGCTGCGCGCCGGTCAGCGCGAACGGCAGCGCCGCCAGCAGCCGCTCGCACAGCGTCGCGTCCGCCGCCGCGACCAGCCGCGGCGCGCTCTGTGCGCTGCGCTGCGTTCGCGCGGTGCGCAGCGAGATCTGCTGCGCCAGCAGCTCGTCGAACTTGATGCGGGTCCAGTGCGGGTCGCGGTGCTCGCTGAGCGCGGCCAGATCAGCGCCGGGCGCCGGCTGGTGCAGCGCGCGCAGGCTGGCCGCCAGATCGCCCAGGCCCCACTGCGCGCGCAGTGGGGCCGGCAGCGTGTCGCCGCGCGCCACGTCGACATCGCGCAGCGCGCGCTCGATGCGCCGGCGCAACCACGATTGCGGTACGCCTTCAGTGGTCGGGTAGACCGGCGTCAGACGCGCCGGCAGCGGCGCATCGACCGTGACACGCACGCGCGGATGCACCATCTCCGGCAGCACGCCATGCGATCCGACGCGCACCGCGCCATAGACGCGCACGCGCCGGCCCACGGCCAGCTGCTTCTGGGTCGAGCCATAGAAGTTCAGGAAGCGCAGCAGCAGTTCGCCGCTGTCGTCGCGCAGCCTGGCCTGCAACTGGCGACGGCCGCGGAACACCACCTCGCAGCTCTCGATCACACCCTCGGCCTGCGCCTCCACGCCGGGCGGCAGATCCGCAATCGGCGTGATCCGGGTCTCGTCCTCGTAGCGCAGCGGCAGGTGCAGCAGGTAGTCCCAGTCGGTGCGCAGCCCGAGCCGCGCCAGCCGTGCGGCGCGCTGCTCGCGCGATGCGCCCGCAGCCTCCGCCGCGCTCACGACCTGCACTCCGGCCGATCAGGCGCTGATGACGAGCACCGCCTCGACCTCGAACTGCGCGCCCTTGGGCAGACTGGCTACGCCCACCGTGGAGCGCGCCGGAAACGGCTGCGGCACGACCTCGGCCATGATGGCGTTGGCCTGCGCGAACTTGCCAAGGTCGGTGAGGAACAGCGTGAGCTTGACGGCGTCGGCCAGCGAGCCGCCCGAGGCCTGCGCGACCGCTGCCAGATTGGCGAAGGCCTGGCGCACCTGCGCCTCGAAATCGGGACCGACCAGCTCGCCGCGCACTGGATCGAGCCCGATCTGGCCCGAGGTGTAGACGGTGCTGCCGACCTTGACGGCCTGCGAGTACGGGCCAATGGCGGCCGGCGCGGCGGTGGTGGAAACGATCTCTTTCGACATGATGCGCAGACTCCGCGAAGTGGCTGATGCGAGTCAGTCTAGCGGAGCGATCGATAGCGGCGATGCAGGAACACCTGAGCCAAGCCGACCACCCAGAAGCGTCAGTGCCGCGGTATCGATCGGCAGTTGCAGGCACTCGGAGAAGCCAACACGCAGCAGGCTGGCCCGATCGAACTCGACATCGGTCGATGCCAGTGCCACCACCGGCATCCGATCGCCGCGCTCGCGCAGACGCGCCAGCAGGCTGAAGGGATCGCCGTCGCGCAGGTCAAGCGCCACGAGGACGAGATTGAAACGCGTTGTTTCGGCCAGCGCGAGCGCTGCCTCCTCGGACGGTGCCATCGTGGCCTGCCAGCCGGCACCGCGAAGTGCGGTGGTCAGGCCCAGCGCAGTTTCGGTATCGGCCGCCACGGCCAGCGCATGTCCGGCGGGCGGTGCCGGCGCCATGCCGGCCGAGCGCAGTGGGCCGGGCAGCGCAGCCCGCGGCAAGCGCACCGTGAAGCAGGCGCCAGCGCCGGGGCCGTCGCTATGCGCGTGTACCGAACCGTCATGCAATTGCACCAGCCGCTCGACGATCGCCAGGCCCAGACCGAGGCCACCGAACTGACGCGCGACCTCGGCATCACCCTGCTCGAACGGCCGGAACAGACGGGGCAGCATCGCCCGCTCGATGCCCATGCCCTGGTCGATCACCTGCAGTTCGACCGCCCCCGGCGCTTGGTTCGCCTCAGGCGACGCACGGGCGGCATCGCCGGGCGCGGAATCGGCGTCGCGCGTCACCACCTGAACGACCTGCCCCGGACGGCTGAACTTGATTGCGTTACGCACGAGGTTCCAGACCACCTGCTGCAACCTGCGCGCATCGCCCTGCACCCAGCAGCGCTTCGCGTCGAGTCGCAGCGCGATCGCCACCCCGGCGTCGTGCGCGTCGGTCTCGCAGACATCGGCAGCACGTGCGATGACCTCGTGCAACGAGACCGGTGACCGCGTCAGCGCCAGCTTGTCGAGCGAGATGCGCGACAGGTCGAGCAGGTCTTCGACCAGCCGCGCCTCGGTCTCCACGCAGCGGCGGATCACGCCGGCGCGGTCGAGCACCGTGTCGCGATCGTCGGGCCGGCGCTCGAGAATGCGCGCCGAAAGCAGGATCGGCGTCAGCGGCGTGCGTAACTCGTGGCTGATCATCGCCAGGAAGCGGTCCTTCGCCGCGTTCGCCTCGTCGGCCGCCTGCTTGGCGGCCTTCAGCACGCGCTCCGACTCCTTGGCTTGCGTGATTTCGTAGGTCGCGCAGGTGATACCGGCCACGGTGCCATCGTTATCGAGCACGGGTTCCACCGTAATGCGCCACCAGGTCGGGCGGCCGTCGTAGTGGACCAACACTTCTTCGGTCAGGCGACGCTTCTCGTCGATCGCGCGGCGCTTGAAATCCTCGAGCAGCCGACCCTCCTCGGGTCTTTCGGTCAGTTCGCTGTCGCGTCGGCCGAGCACGCGATGCGCATAGAAGTCGAGTCCGGGATTGTGGATCCACGTGTAGCGCAGCTCGCGATCCTGCGCGAACACGGTCACGCCGGAGGCGGCCAGCGCCAGCGCAAAGCGCTGCGCGGTGGTGTCGACCGATGCCTGTGCCGCCATCTCGAACGAGACATCGCGTGCGACGCCCACTGCCATCAGCGGCGCGCCCGAGGCATCACGACGGCCGACAACCGCGCGCTCGCGCAGCCAGCGCCACTGGCCATCGGTGCCGCGCAGCCGGTAGACGCAGCGGTGCTCGTCGTCGTCGGCCAGCGACAGCGTTGCCACCCAGTGCCGGCGAACGCGCTCGGCGTCGTCGGGATGAAGGCTGTCGACCAGCGCAGTGACCGGCACGTCGTCAGACCATCCCAGCGTCTCGCGCAAGGCCGCGTTGATCTCGACGGGCTGCCGGCGACCCGCGTCAACGATGGTGATCAGGTTTGAGGTGAGGCTGGCAACGCGCAGCGCCAGATCGTGCGCCATGCCACCATCGGTGAACACACTGGGCAAGATGCCCGACGTGCCCGATATGCCGACTGGCTGACCGCTCACAGCAACGCTCGCTCAGTCGAGCGCGCGCGCACTGGCGTCCCGATCAAGCCACGCGGAAAAACGCTCGGCGTCGACCGGTTCGCCGAGCAGGTAGCCCTGGACCTCGTCGCATTGCAGCGAGCGCATCAGCGACAGTTGCGCTTCGGTCTCCACCCCTGCCGCGATCACGCGCCGGCCAAGCCGGCGACTGATGCCGGCAACCGACGAAACGATCATCCGGTCGCACTCGTCGTTGGGTGCGGAGCGCACCAGTTCGCCATCGATCTTCACGCAGTCGACTGGAAGCCGCCGCAATTGCAGCAGGCTTGCCGACCCCAGACCGTTGAGCACGATGCGCGCGCCCAGGGCACGCAGCGCATCGAGCGCAGCCTGGGTTTCGCCGGGACCCGCTTGCGGCGTCAGGCTGGACTCGGTGAGCTCGATGTGAAGCCGTTCGGCCGCCAGCCCGCTCTCGGTCAGCGCCTGACCGACCATCTGCGGCAACGTGAGTCCACGCAGTTCGCGCAGCGACAGCTTGACCGACAGTGTCAGCGGTGCTGCACCTTCGGCGATCCGCCGATTCCAGTCCGCCGCAGCATTGCAGGCCTCGAACAGCACCCGCATGCCGATCGGCACGATCAGGCCGGTGCTCTCGGCCAGGTCGAGAAAATCGGCCGGCCCGAGCAAGCCGCGCTGCGGATGCTGCCAGCGCAGCAGCGCCTCGCCACCCGTCAACGCGCCCGTGCCAGCGTCGAAACGCGGCTGGTAGACGATGCGGAACTCGTCGCGCTCGACGGCGGCGCGCAGTTCGTCTTCGCGTGCCTGCACGCGCGCCATCCGGAAAGCCAGATGCGGTTCGAACATCTGGTAGCGGCCACCGCCGTCTTCGCGCGCCTTCATCAGCGCTGCATCGGCGTGCGCGAGCAGGGTTGGCACATCGGCACCATCGCGCGGATAGAGCGCGGCCCCGAGGGCGGGGGCGAGCAGGACGTCGCGCCCATCGACCGCGACGGCGCGACTGAGCGTGGAGAGGATCTTGCGTACCACCGGCTCGGCGTCTTCGACCTTGGTCAGGTGAGCCAGCAGGACCGCGAACATGTCTTCATCGAAACGTGCGATCAGGTCGGAGCCACGCAGCGCGCGGCGCAGCCGGTCGGCCACCACACGCATCAGCCGATCGCAGACCGCAAAGCCTGCCGACTCGCGAAGCGCCTCCATCCGCGGCAGCGATATCAGCACCAGCGCTGCCGGCTCGCTTTCCTCGACATGGGCTGCGAGCGACTGCTGCAGGCGAATTTCAAAGGCCACCCGGTTCGGCAGGCCGGTGATCGCATCGTTGCGCTCGACCAGCGGGGCCCCGTCGCCGTCGGCGTTATGGTCGTACATCTCGGCCAGCAGCCGCTCGTTGGCCCACGCCAGTTCGCTCGAGAGGTCGCGCGTCAACCGTTCGAGCTGTGCCAGCCGCGCATCGATCGACGCCGCATCAGGCGTGGCGGTACGCGTCACTGCGTCGGGGGAAGAACCGGAGGGGCTCATGGCAGGCCTGGATGGAGTCCTGATGACCGCCACACGTTATCAGTGGTCGGCGTCGCAGTCGATGCGACAAATCACCGAAAAAGCGAGTCGATTCCAGCGCTCGCATCGGCACGCCGCTCGGCCGAAGGCACGACCGCGCGGGCCCGCGGGCCATGCGAGGTCAACGCCCGACGGCCGAGCTAGCCGCGCGGCGGCACGCGCCTGCGCAGCGCCGCGAAGGTGCTGCGGAACTTCTCGACCTTGGGCGCCACCACGAACATGCAGTAGCCCTGGGCGGCGTTATGCCGGAAGTATTCCTGGTGATAGGTTTCGGCGCGGTAGTAGACCGGCGCCGGCAGCACCTGGGTGACGATCGGCGACCGGTAGTGCGATTGCGCTTCGGCGATGACCGCCTCGGCCAGCGCGCGCTGGGCGTCGTCATGGGTGAAGATGACCGAGCGGTACTGGTCACCGATGTCATTGCCCTGGCGATTCAGCGTGGTCGGATCGTGGATCGCGAAGAACACCTCGAGGATCTGCTGATAGCCGATGCGGGCCGTGTCGAACTCGATACGCACGACCTCGGCATGGCCGGTGGTGCCGTCGCACACCTGCCGGTACTCGGGATCGGTCACGTGCCCGCCGCTGTAGCCGGACTCCACATCGACCACGCCGTCGAGTTCCTCGAACACGGCTTCGAGACACCAGAAGCAGCCGCCGCCCAGCGTGGCGAACTGGTGGCCGGGGCGCGGCGCGGCGCCAAGCGGATTGCGGATCGACATGCAGGCTCCCGGGACCGCGCCTACAGCAGCGCCGGCCGGTTGGACAGTTCGTTCGGATTGCGTGCGCCGTCGGCCAGCGGATAGTGGGCGCGCAGCAAATCGGCCAACTGCGCAATTGCCTCGACCGTGCCCGCCTCGTAGCGGCCGGCGCGGAAATGCTCGCGCATCGCACCGCTGATGGCCTTCCACTGTTCCGTCGTCACCAACGCGGCAATACCACGATCGGCCACGATCTCGATGCTGCGGTCGGCCAGTTCCACGTACAGCAGCACGCCGTTATTGCTCTCGGTGTCCCACACGCGCAGCTTGGCAAACACCATCAGCGCCCGCTCGCGAGCCGGCGCACCCCGGCGCAGGTACGACCAGGGCAGCGAGGCCTCGACCGCGAAACGGATCTCGCCACTGTGGCCAAGCTCGGCCGCGGCGATCGCGCGCTCGATCCGCGCCAGCGCATCGGGCGGGAATGCCCGCCGAACCTTCATCGGCGGGGTGAACCAGTGCCTGAACCAGCGTGCGATATCCATCGAGTTCACCAGTCGCTGCCGCCACCGCCGCCGGAGAAGTCGCCGCCGCCACCCGAGGACCAGCCGCCACCCCCACCGCCGCCCCACGAGCCACCGCCACTGCCGCCGCTCCAGCCACCGGGGATGAATACCGGCCCACCACCGCGCCGGCTGCCAAGCACATGCCCGCCGCCCAGGGAGCTACCCCGACCGCCGAGTAGCGACAACACGAATACCACCACGCCGCCGACGCCGCCCAGCAGCGCCGAGGACAGCAGCACGCCGATCAGCGCACCGGCACCACCGCCGACCAGCAGCGCACCGGGAACGCCCAACACGCGCCTGAAGAGGCTGCCCACCACGGCGCCGAAGATCACCATCGTGGCCAGCACCGTGATCACGTCCTCGCCGGCATCGACCTTGCCGCTGGGCAGCCCGGCCGGCGTGGGCAGGCCCTCGCCGTCGATGCGCTTGAACAGCGCGTCGAGGCCGGCCGACAAGCCGCCGCCGAAGTCACCGGTCTTGAAGCGCGGCGCGATCACCTCGCGGCTGATGCGGGTGGCCACCACATCGGGCACCGCGCCTTCGAGCGAGCGCGCCACGCTGATCCACACGCGACGATCGTTGACCGCCACCACGATCAGCACGCCATCGCCCACCCCCTTGCGGCCGATCTTCCAGGCATCGCCGACCCGATTGGTGAAGTCGGCGATCGGCTCCGGCTGCGTGCTCGGCAGCACGATGATCGCGATCTGCGACCCGTGCGCGGTCTCGTAGGCCGACAGCTTGCCTTCGAGCGCCTGCTGCTCGCCGGGCTTGAGCACGCCGGACAGGTCGGTCACGCGCGCCAGCGGCGGTACAGCCACCAGGCCGGCGGCGTCGCGCGCCGGCTCGGCAGCCTGCAACGGCAGCGCCACCGTCAGCATGACCAGCGCGAGCAGCGTGGCCAGCACGCGCCACGCGCGCAGCAGGGCTCCGGTCAGCGGGTGGCCGACGCGGGGCGCAGCAGCAAGCGACAGATGCATGGACGGGGGCGTTGGCGAGACAGGACAGGCGCGCGGCGACGGGGTCGACGGCCAGGCTGACGCCCCGCCGCCCGACGCGCTGGCGCCGCGCGTGATGTCCTGAGCGCCCTTACTTCTTGGTGCCGAAGTCGACCGTCGGCGGCGCCGCGATCGCCTTCTCGTTCTCGACCGCGAACTGCTCGCGCGGCTTGTAGCCGAACACCATTGCGGTCAGATTCGCCGGGAACTGGCGCACCAGCACGTTGTAGTCCTGGGTCGCCTTGATGAACCGGTTACGCGCCACGCCGATGCGGTTCTCGGTGCCTTCGAGCTGTGCGCGCAAGTCCTGGAAGCCGGCGTTGGCCTTCAGGTTCGGATAGTTCTCGGTCACCATCAGCAGGCGGGACAGCGCGCTGCTCAGCTCGCCCTGGGCCTGATTGAAGCGCTTGAGCGCGGCCGGATCGTTGACCAGTTCCGGCGTGGCCTGGATCGACGTCGCTTTGGCGCGCGCCTCCACCACCTTGGTCAGCGTTTCCTGCTCGAAGTTGGCTTCGCCCTTCACGGTGTTGACGATGTTCGGGATCAGGTCGGCGCGCCGCTGGTACTGGCTCAGCACCTCGGCCCACGCAGCCTTGACCGTCTCGTCCTTGCTCTGGATGTCGTTGTAGCCGCAGCCCGCCAACACCGAGGCCACCAGACCGAGCAGCAGAAGTTTCAGGGATCGCATCGTCTCTCCGTTGTTGTGAATGCCGCCATCCGATGAAGCGATGGCGACCCTGATATGGCACCGCGGCAACCAAATTCAAGCGCGGCGCATCAAGTCGCGCTTCGCGCCGGCCGCCCTTGAGGAAAAGCCGACGCTGAAGGCGGGGCGATCGTACCCGAGCCGCCGGACGCCGCGCTCCCGCAACCACGTCCGTAGAATGCGCGGGTGCACAGCCTTCCTCTCCCCTCTACCGACGCTCCCGATGCCCCCGCGGTCGATCCGCAGGCGCTGCGCCACGCGCTCGGACAGTTCGCCACCGGCATCACCGTGGTCACCACACTCGCGGCCGGCCGGCCGGTCGGCATGACCGTGAATTCGTTCGCCTCGGTCTCGCTCGATCCGCCGCTGATCCTGTGGAGCGTGGGCCGCAGCGCCGAGTGCTACCAGGCATTCGCCAGCGCCGCGCAGTTCCGCGTCCATGTGCTGGCCGCCGACCAGGAACCGGTGTCGCGCCGCTTTGCCACGCGCGGCGCTGAAAAATTCTCGGTCGGCGACTGGACGTTTCCGGCCGATGCGCCGCCGCAGCTGGCTGGCTGCGTGGCCTGGTTCGAGTGCCGCAGCGCGAGCAGGCATCCAGAAGGCGACCATCTGGTACTGATCGGTCGGGTCATCGCGCAGGGCGCAGCCGGCGGCGCGCCGCTGCTGTTCCACGACAGCCGGTACGGGCGTCTCGGCAGCCCAACGGCGGGCTGATCGGCCGATGGCCGCGCTCTGGGACATCTCCCCCGACGTTGCGCCCGGGCATCCGGTGTTTCCGGGGGACTCACCGTTCATCTTTCGCTGGACCTGGCAACTGGGCCCGGGCTGTCCGGTCAACGTGTCGCAGGTGTCGATGTCGCCGCATACCGGCAGCCATGCCGATGCCCCGTTGCACTACGACCCGGCGGGCGAGTCGATCGGCGAGGTGGCGCTCGATCCGTACCTCGGGCCGTGCCGGGTCGTGCATGCGTTCGATGCCGGCCCGCGGGTGCTGCCGGACCACCTGCGGCCGCACCTGGACCGCGTGCCTCCGCGCCTGCTGATCCGCACCTACCGGCAATCGCCGAGCGGATGGGACAGTGGCTTTGCCGCGATCGCGCCGGCGGCGATCGACCTGCTGGCCGCGCACGGCGTGCGGCTGATCGGTCTGGACACGCCCTCGCTCGATCCCGAGCAAAGCAAGACGCTCGACAGCCATCAGGCGGTGCGCCGCCATCGGATCGCTGTGCTGGAAGGCCTGCGGCTCGACGACGTGGCCGCCGGCGACTACGAACTGATCGCACTGCCGCTGAAATGGCGCGGGCTGGACGCCTCGCCGGTGCGGGCCGTGCTGCGCGCGCTGCCCGCCTGACACGCACCGACCTGGAACTCGAACGTGCCGATCTCGCGCGATGACTGCCTGGCGCTCGATGCCGCCGATCCGCTGGCTGCGCTTCGACAGCGCTTCCTGCTGCCGTCCGACGTCATCTACCTCGATGGCAACTCGCTCGGCGCGCTGCCGAGCGCCACGCCAGCGCGGCTTTCGCAGGTGATCGAGCACGAGTGGGGCGACGGGCTGATCCGCTCCTGGAACCAGGCCGGCTGGATCGATATGCCGCGCCGCGTCGGCGCCAAGATCGCGCGCCTGATCGGCGCTGCCGACGACGAGGTCATCTGCGCCGATTCGACCTCGATCAACCTGTTCAAGGCGCTCGCCTGCGCATTGCGCCTGCAGGCGCGATCGGCCCCGTCGCGGCGCCTGATCCTGACCGAGCGCGGCAACTTTCCGACCGACCTGTACATCGCGCAGGGGCTGATCGACCTCACGGGCGGCGGTCATCAGCTGCTGGCGGTCGATGCCGCCGAGCTGCCAGCGGCCCTGGTCGCCCATCGCGAGCAGGTGGCGCTGCTGATGCTCACGCATGTCAACTTCCAGACTGGCGCGATGCATGACCTGACGTCGCTGACCGCGCAGGCGCACGCAGCCGGCGCGCTTGCCCTTTGGGACTTCGCCCATTCGGCCGGCGCGGTGCCGCTGGACTTCAACGGCGCCGGCGCCGACTTCGCGGTCGGCTGCGGCTACAAGTACCTGAACGGCGGCCCCGGCGCGCCCGCCTACGTCGCGGTGGCGCGGCGCCATCTGGATGCGCTCGACGCCGACCCGTTCGCGCAGCCGCTGTCCGGCTGGCTCGGGCACCGCGCGCCGTTCGCGTTCGAGTCCGGCTATGCGCCAGCGCAAGGCATCGGCCGGTTCACGGCAGGCACGCCGTCGATCCTGGCGCTGGCCGCGCTCGATTGCGGCGTGGACACCGTGCTGGAAGCCGGCATCGACGCGCTGCGACGCAAGAGCCTGAGCCTGTCGTCGCTGATGATCACACTGGTTGATCAGCGCTGCGCCGGACTGGGCCTGGAACTGGCCAGTCCGCGAGATCCCGCCCTGCGCGGCAGCCAGGTCTGTTACCGGCACGCGCAGGCGGGCGCGGTGATGCAGGCGCTGATTGCAGCGCGCCCCTGCGCCGCAATCGGCGACTTCCGCAACCCCGACATCCTGCGCTTCGGCCTGGCACCGCTCTATCTTCGCCACGCCGACATCTGGGATGCAGTCGAGATCCTGCGCTCGACGCTTGCGGCCTTTGCTGCAGCTGCCGCGCCTCAAGAATCGGCGTCGCGCTGCCGATAACCCCGGTAACGGTTCCACGCACCGGGGCCCGCGGCACAGCCCGCACCGGTGCGCCGACATTTGCCCCGGGGTTCGACCATGACCTTCATCAAGCCGTACATCATCCGCCTCGCCCACTGCGACCCGACCGGACAAGTGTTCTTCCCGAACTACTTCATCATCTTCAACGCGCTGACCGAGGACTGGTTCTACGAAGGGCTGGAGTTGCCGTATCACGACCTGCTGATCAATCACGGCATCTCGCTGCCCACGGTCAAGCTCGAGACGACCTTCCTGGTGCCCACGCGCATGGGCGAGACCGTGAACTTCTGGCTGACCGTGTCGCATATCGGCCGAACCTCGATCCGGCTGACCACCGGCGTGACCAAGGACGGCGTCGATCGTGTGCGCATGAACCGCATCTTCGTCTGCGTCGGCCAGCACGACGGCAAGCCGACGCCGATCCCCAGCGATCTGCGCGACCGGATCAACGCATTCATGATGGGCTGACGCCCGCGCGCCGGGCCTGGGGGCTCGTCCTCGCGGCCTGCGCCGGCCGCGGCGTCCGCGTAGACTTTCGGGCATCGCCCTTTCGGCCATGCCACGGTCTCGCCATGAACGCTCCGCATCCGCCCACCGCCGCTACATTTCAATGGGATGACCCGCTGCTGCTCGACGCGCAACTGAGCGATGACGAGCGCATGGTGCGTGACGCCGCGCGGCGCTTCGCGCAGGACCGGCTCGCGCCACGGGTGACTGAGGCCTTTCGCCACGAGACGGCTGACCCGTCGGTGTTCCGCAGCATGGGCGAACTCGGCCTGCTCGGCCCGACGATTCCGGCCGCCTACGGGGGTCCGGAGCTGAACTACGTCAGCTATGGCCTGATCGCGCGCGAGATCGAGCGCGTGGACTCCGGCTACCGCTCGATGATGAGCGTGCAAAGCTCGCTCGTCATGCTGCCGATCTTCGCCTTCGGCACGGAAGCGCAACGACAGAAGTACCTGCCTCGGCTGGCTACCGGCGAGTGGATCGGCTGCTTCGGACTGACCGAGCCCAACCACGGCTCCGATCCGGCCGGCATGGAGACGCGCGCGCGAAGCGTCGACGGCGGCTACCTGCTGCGCGGCGCCAAGAACTGGATCAGCAATTCGCCGTTTGCCGACGTGTTCGTGGTGTGGGCCAAGAACGACGCCGGCCGCATTCGCGGCTTCATTCTCGACAAGGGCATGAAGGGCCTGTCGGCACCCGCGATCAAGGGCAAGATCGGCCTGCGCGCCTCCACCACCGGCGAGATCGTGATGGACGACGTGTTCGTACCGGCCGAAAACGAGCTGCCCGGCGTCGAAGGCCTGAAGGGGCCGTTCACCTGCCTGAACTCGGCGCGCTATGGCATCGCCTGGGGTGCGCTCGGCGCGGCCTAGGATTGCTGGCACCGCGCCCGCCAGTACGTGCTGGACCGCAAGCAGTTCGGTCGGCCGCTGGCGGCCAACCAGCTGATCCAGAAAAAGCTAGCCGACATGCAGACCGAAATCACACTCGGCCTGCAGGGCTGCCTGCGCCTGGGCCGCATGAAGGACGAAGGCACGGCCTCGGTGGAGATCACCAGCATCATGAAGCGCAACTCCTGCGGCAAGGCGCTGGAGATCGCGCGGATGGCGCGCGACATGCTCGGCGGCAACGGTATCTCCGACGAGTACGGCGTGATGCGCCACATGGTCAACCTCGAGGTGGTCAACACCTACGAGGGCACGCACGACATCCACGCGCTGATCCTGGGCCGCGCACAGACCGGTATCCAGGCCTTCGTCTGATGCGGGCAGGCCAGTTGCCGAAGGCACTCCGCGTACCCGCCACAGGCAGCCTGCCGCCCACCCGGTCCGTTGCCGCGCGCAGCATCCGCACGGCGACCGCAGCGCTCGTCACCACACTGGCCACGGCGCTCGGCAGCAGTGCCGTGGCGCAGCAGCGCCTCGACACGCTGGTCATCATGCGCATCGAGGATGACCGCAGCAACGTCTGCATCCACGCGCTGCAGATCGATCTGGATGCGCTGCCGTCGCAGCGCCTGGGCAGCGGCTGCGCCACCCGGCGCACCGATCCGCCGCCGTTCGATGCCCGCTTCGAGATCGGCTCGATCAGCAAGGCGCTGGTCGGCGTGCTCGCCGCAGAGATGGCGGCGCGCGGCGAGGTGCGCCTCGACGAGACGATCGGCGCGCTGCTGCCCGCCGGCGTGGCCGCGCCGCAGATCAATGGGGCCCCGATCACGCTGGCCGATCTGCTGACCCACACGTCGGGGCTGCCGCGATTGCCGGTCGGGTTCCGGCCCGGTGATCCGGCCAACCCGTATGCCGATCTGACTGCCGCCGGCGTCTACGGCGGACTGGCCGGCCTCCAGCCCGACCATCCGCCGGGCACGAAGTACGCGTATTCGAACTGGGCGTTCCTGATGCTGTCGGACATGCTGGCACGCCGCGCCGGGCAGCCGTTCGACGACCTGCTGCGCACGCGTGTGCTGGCGCCGCTGCGGATGAACGACACGCGCGTGTCCGACAACGACGGTCTGGTGCGGGGCCGGCACGCCAACGGTCAGCCCGCCAGCAACTGGGATGTACCGGCAGCCTTTGCCGGCGTCGGCGGCATCCGTTCGACCGTCGAGGATCTGGGCCGGCTGGCCCGCGCGATGCTGGGCGATCTGCCCGGGGACATCGCCCCCAGCCTGCGCTCGGCGCTGCAGACCTCGCGCAACACGCTGCGTAACGGTAACGCCCGGCTCGACATCGCGTGGGCCTGGCACCTGCGCAAGCGCCCGGACATGCAGCCGCTGGTGTTCCACAACGGCATGACCGCTGGCTTCTCGTCGATGCTGGTGCTCGACATCGCACAGCGCCGCGCCGCGGTGGTGCTGGCCGACGCCGCGGGTGGCTTCGATGACCTGGCACTGCGTCTGGTCGACGGCAGCACGCCGATGCAGGCGCCGCGGCGCGCGGTACCGCTCGATCTGCGCCGCGCGCAGGGGCTGGTCGGCCGCTACCAGTTGCGCCCCGGGTTCGTGATCGCCATCACGCTCGACGACGGCCGGTTGCACGCGCAGGCCACCGGCCAGGGCCGCTTCGAACTGCTGCAGGATTCCCGTGGCGATTACTACGCACTGGTCGCCGATATCCTGCTGCGGTTCCGTCGCGCCAGCGACGGCCGCGCCGAAGCGCTTACCCTGTTCCAGGGCGGTGCCGCACTCGCGGCCACTCGGATCGACTGACCTGCCTGCCGCGCACGGCGCCGCAAGCAATCCAGGCTGCAGCGAAACCCGGATTGCTGGCGCCGCCGGCATTCCGCCGCCGCGCAACGCACTGTGCTCTGCGATGATTAATCGATGAACGCTTCGACAGAACTACTCGGCTTTGCCGCCGCCACGTTGACCACCATCGCCTTCGTGCCGCAGGCGTGGAAGACCTGGAAGAGCCGCTCGGCGGACGGCGTCTCGCTGCGGATGTACCTGATCTTCACGCTCGGCGTGGCGCTGTGGCTTGTCTACGGCGCGCTGCTCGGATCCCGGCCGATGATCGTGGCCAACATCATCACGCTGGCGCTGGCCTTCTTCATCCTCGCGATGCGTATCCGCTACGGACGCCGCAAGTGAAAACGGCGCCCGAAGGCGCCGTTCTCAGCAGGCACATCAGCAATCAGGGCGCGGGAAGGATCGTCGCGACCTGCGTCGCGATGTAGGCACCAAAGGCCCGCGTGGGGTGGAACGTGTCCCAGTAAAGATAGGTGTCGGGCACCGTGGCCGACGAGACGCAGGCCGGTACCGACGTGCAGGCATCGATCGCATTGGTCAACCCGGCGATCGACGGGTTGGCCGTCACGGCATTCTGAATGGAGAACGTGTCCAGTGAGTAGACGGTCAGCCCAGGCGAGGCGGCGACCAGCGCGGTGATCTGACCCGCCAGACCTTGATTGAAGCCACCGGCCAGTTGGGTCGCTGCACCAGCCACTGCCGGACCCTGCGGCCGCACCAGCGGCGTCAGGCCAACGTTGGGCGCATTGACGACGAGCATCCTGCGCGCACCAGCGGCGTACAGGCGGGTCATCAGCGTGACAACGTCGGTGACGCCAGCAGTCACCAGTTGGGTCGGCGTAATCGTGCCTGCGCCGATCAGCGGCAGGCCGGCATTGATGTTGTTTCCAAAGGTCGAGGCGTCGACGACGAACAGCGTCTGCGGGTTCATCAGGGCGGCGGAAGAGCCGCGCTGAATGAACTGGTCGAGCTGGGCAATCATGCTCGGCGTGGTCGACTGCGTGGTCAGGCCAGGAATGGCGCCCGTCCGTGCGCCAGCATAGGCAAAGTTGTTGCCGCCGGAGGTCGAGGGCCGCACCGTCGCGCCATAACGCGCGGCAACAGTTTCGATGAACAACGTGCCATTGGAGAAGCGACCGGACGCGTAGGGCGGGACCGGCGGGCAGCCCGGCGTGGCCGCGGTCGGGCAGACATTGC
>CAZTUT010000052.1:0-18031 GCA_964616395.1 uncultured Burkholderiaceae bacterium | reverse complement strand
ATGTCGTACTTCATCTCGTCCATCGCCGCGCCGGGCTTCAGCGAGATGCCGCCGGTGTCGAACGTGATGCCCTTGCCGACCAGCACCGTCGGCGCCGCCGACTTGGTCCCGCCCTGGTAGTGCATGACGATCAGCCGCGGCGGCTGAACGCTGCCGTTGGTCACCGACAGGAACGAGCCCATGCCCAGCTTCTCGATCGCCTTGCGGTCATGCACCTCGACGCTCAGGCCGAACTCCTTGCCCAGCTTCTTCGCCTGCTCGCCGAGGTAGGTCGGGGTGCAGACGTTGCCCGGCAGATTGCCGAGGCGCTTGGTCAGTTCCATGCCGTTGGCCAGCGCGATACCCTGCGCCAGTGCGCGCTCGGCCTTCGCGTCGCGCGCCGCCAGCAGCAGCGCGACCTGGGTCAGGCGGGCGCCGTTTTCGTCCTTCTTGCTCTTCAGTTCGTCGGTGCGAAACGCGGTTTCGCGCGCCGACACCGCCAGCATCCGGGCCTGCCAACTGGCGTCACGGTCCTTCACCGTCCAGTCGGCGGCCGCCAGTGCAATCACGCGCACGCCGCTGCCGGCATTTTTCACTGCGGCCTTCACCGCGTCGCAGTAGGCACGGTCGGTCAGTTCGCCGGGAGCGCCCAGACCCGTCAGCACCACGCGCGGCGCGGTCACGCCCTTCAGGTGACGCAGCACCACCACGTTGCCGCGCTTGCCCGTGGCGTCGCCGCTCTTGATGGCCGCCTTCAGTGCGCCGCCGGAGGCGGCATCGATGCTGCGTGCCGCGGCACTCAGCGAGCCGTCGCTGTAGATGCCGACAGCAATTGCGTCGGTCTTGACTGCCTCGGGCGAGGCGACCTTCGTGATAAATTCCATCGCGATGTTTCCTTGGCTTATGCCGTCTCTGTCGTGCGGGCGGCTCTGCGAAATACAGAGCCCGCCGAGCGCGATTCCCAGTGCTTTTCAGTATAGCGGCGCCCACATGCCGTTCTGCTTCGCGCCATGATCTTCCGCCGCTCGATCGTCACTGAACTGTCGAGCAATGCCGGCGCGGTGTTCACCGTGCTGTTCTCGATCGTGCTGTCGGTCGGACTGGTGCGAATTCTCGGCGAAGCCGCCGGCGGTCGCGTCGACAACCAGGCGGTGTTCTCGCTGGTCGCGCTGACCTCGCTGACGTGGCTGCCAATGCTGCTCACGCTCACGCTGTTCATCGCGGTGCTGATCACGCTCACGCGCGCCTTTCGCGATTCCGAGATGGTGATCTGGTTCGCCTCGGGCCAGAGCCTGCTGTCGTGGGTGCGGCCGGTGCTGCGCTTCGGCCTGCCCATCATCGTGCTGATCGGCCTGCTGGCGCTGTTTGCCACGCCATGGGCGCAGCGACAGATGGCCGAGAGCCGCGCCAAGTTTGCTCAGCGCGATGACGTGAGCCGGGTCGCGCCCGGCCGCTTCATCGAGTCGGGCTCGGCCGACCGCGTGTTCTTCGTCGAGAATGTCGACATCGACGGCGGTACCGTGCGCAGCGTGTTCGTCAGCGACCGCCGGCCCGGGCGCGAAACCGTGGTGGTGGCGGCCGAGGGCATGATCGAGGTTCGCCCGGAGGGCGACCGCTATCTGGTGCTGTCGCGCGGGCGGCGCTACGAGGGCGTACCCGGCAAGGCCGAGTACCGGATGACCGAGTTCGAGCGCTTTGCGATCCGCATCGAGTCGCGGCCCGACGCGCCGCTGCAGGAGATCAAGGCACGCGCCAAGTCCACACGCGAGCTGATCAAGCAGCGCAGCCCGTTCAACGACGCTGAACTGGCCTGGCGCATCGGCATGCCGCTGGTCGCACTGCTTCTCGCGGTGCTGGCGATTCCGCTGGCCTGGACCAATCCGCGGCTGGGCCGCTCGGCCAACCTGCTGATCGCGATCATGGTGTTCTTTCTGTATCACACCTCGCTGCAGATGATGCAGGCCAACATCCAGCTCGAGCGGCTCAGCTTCCGGGTCGGTGTCTGGCTGCCGCATGCGGTGGCGCTAGGCGCCATTGTGTTGCTGATGACGCGCCGCGTGTACCTGCAACGCTGGTTGCCGCGCTTCGGGCGGCGCGCGCGCGCGGAGCCGGCGGCATGAACAACACGCTGAAGCGCTACCTGGGCCGCGAGGTTGCGCAGGCCACGCTGTTCGTGCTGCTTGCGCTGCTGTCGATCTTCGCGTTCTTCGACATCGTTGGCCAGCTCGATGACGTGGGCCAGGGCGGCTACACGCTGCGTGCGGCGCTGACCTATGTGGCGCTGTCGCAGCCTTCCCGCATCTATGAGCTGATGCCAATCGCCGCGCTGATCGGCACCATCTACGCGCTGTCCAAGCTGGCGGCCAGCAGCGAGTTCACGATCATGCGCGTCTCCGGGATGAGCACGCGGCGCCTCGCGGTCTGGGTCGTCAGCGTGGGCGCGTTGTTCGTGGGCGCCACCTACCTGATGGGCGAGGTGATCGCGCCGCCGCTCGAACAGCGCGCGCAGCGCATCAAGATCCAGGGCTCGGGCGCCGGGGTGGCCACCGAATTCCGTTCCGGTGCGTGGGCACGCGACATCGTCAAGGACGAGTCCGGCGAGCCGGTGCGGATGCGATTCGTCAACGTGGGCACGGTGCGGCCGGACAGCAGCACGTCGAACTGGCGCATCTTCGAGTTCGATGCCGAGTACCGGCTGCGCTCGATCGCCACCGCGGCCAGCGGCACCTACATGCCGCCCACGGCGGCCGAGCGCAGCGGCTGGGAGCTGAAAGACGTGGTCGAGACCCGCGTTCCTGCGGTCGAGCGCGATGCCTCGGCCCCTGCGGATCTGAGCACGCAGATCGTGCGCGAGCCGCAGCGGCGCTGGCAGTCGGACCTGTCGCCCGAGATCTTCGGCGTGCTGCTGGTGACGCCCGAGCGCATGTCGATCATGGCGCTTGCGCAGTACGTGCAGCACCTGTCGGCCAACCGGCAGCGCACCGACCGCTACGAGATCGCGCTCTGGAACAAGATCTTCTACCCGCTCGCCATCCTGGTCATGATGGCGCTCGCATTGCCGTTCGCGTATCTGCACGTGCGTGAAGGCGGCGTCAGCCTGAAGATCTTCACCGGCGTGATGATCGGCGTGGTGTTCTACATGCTCAACAAGCTGTTCGGCCACCTCGGCCTGCTCAATACCTGGCCGCCTGTGGTGGTGGCTGCGCTGCCCAGCCTCGTGGTGCTATCCGTCGCGCTCGGCGCGCTGTACTGGGTCGAGCGTCGCTGAAGCAGCGTGCGCCGCTCGGGGCGCACAGCCGGCGGCCAACGCGTTGCCCCGGAGCAGCCGCGCGTGCGGTGCCCCGGGGTGTTCCCGTCTTAATGCGTCGCCTTGTCGCCGTCCTGCTTCGCAGCGAACGGGTAGGCACTGCCGCCTTTGCCCGACGGCGGAATGCGCAGGCTCAGGATCATCGTGAGCGCCAGCACCGTGACCGTGAATCCGAGCGACCACACCACCGGGATCTTGTAGATGTCGATCAGCAGCATCTTGGTGCCGATGAACACCAGCACGATCGCCAGGCCGTAGGACAGCAGGTGGAACTTCTCGTGCATGTTGGCCAGCAGGAAATACATCGCGCGCAGGCCCAGGATCGCGAACACGTTCGACGTCAGCACGATGAACGGATCGGTCGTGATCGCGAAGATCGCCGGGATCGAGTCGACCGCGAACACGATGTCGACGATGCCGATCAGCAAGATCACCACGAATAGCGGCGTGGCCATCTTTACGCCGTTCTTGACCGTGAAGAACTTCTCGCCGTCGTAGTCGGGCGAGATCTTCATCTTGCGCCGCATCCACTTGAGGGCCGGATTGGCCTCCAGATCGGGCTCCTGCCCAGCCGCCCACCACATCTTCACGCCGGTGAACACCAGGAACGCGCCGAACACGTACAGGATCCAGTGAAACTGCGCGATCAGCCAGGCGCCGATCAGGATCATCACCGCGCGCAGCACCAGCGCGCCGAGGATGCCGATCATCAGCACGCGCTTCTGGAACTCCGCCGGCACCGCGAAATACGTGAACACCATCAGGAAGACGAAGATGTTGTCCACCGCCAAGGCCTTCTCGACCAGGTAGCCGGTGATGAACTCCAGCGACTTGGTGTTGGCCAGCTCACGCGCCGCTGCGTCGGTGCCGGTGCCGCCCAGATACCACCAGAGCCAGCCCACGAACACGAACGAGACCGCAACCCAGATCAGCGACCAGATCGTGGCTTCCTTCATCGAAACGCGGTGCGCGCCCTGCTTGCTCATCGCGAAGAAATCGACGAGCAACGCGACCAGGACGAACGCGGCAAAAAGCGACCACATCAGCGGTGTGCCGATGGACATCATGTGAAACCTCGACTTGAGTGCTGCCCGGCGCGGCAGCGGAGGGAACGTGGGGAGATGCGTTTCCCATCGGGTCTTGCCTATCCGCGTCTGCGCGTTGCAGAGCGCGGACCGCTACGCCGGAATGACCGACCCAGCGCCATGCGGTCTGCCTTTCGTATTGACGACGCAGCAGTGGAGCGTTGCGCTCCGGCTACTCCCCCGTTGAGGAGGCGCGATTACAGCAGCGGCCACGCTGCCTTGTCAATGCGCTGTGCTGGACACAAAGACCCGTTTACATCGGGGGATTCCCCAAGTTACAGTAGGCCGGTCGGGTCGTCGCGCGAAGCAACGCGTCGGCCAGGGGTTTGGAGGAGGAGGGGCAGTCTGACTGCCCTTTTTTTCAAGGCGCACTTCGGTGCGCCTTTTTTCTTTTCGGGGTCACAGCAACGCCCGCGCAGCGCTTGTCCTGCGCCATGGCCGCGCAAGATCGTGGGCCCGCCCGCGTGCCACGGGCATCCGTGTGGTCCACAATCTCCTCCGCCGCCGCAGAAGCGGCCCGATAACCCGGGAGCGAACCGATGACCAACGCCACCATCACCGGCTGGGGCAAGTGCATGCCGCCGTCGGTCCTGAGTAACGCCGACCTCTCCACCTTCCTGGAGACCGACGATCAGTGGATCGTCAGCCGCACCGGCATGCGCGAGCGCCGCATCTCGCACGTGCCAGCCATCGAGATGGCCACCGTGGCCGCCGCCCGCGCGCTCGCCTGCGCCGGGCTGGCGCCCGATGACGTGGACCTGATCGTCTACGGCAGTTGCAGCAACGACGAGCAGGTGCCCAACTCCGCCTCCGGCGTGCAGGTTCGGCTCGGCGCGCATCGCGCCGGCGCGATGGACGTCAACACCGCCTGCACCAGCTTTCTCTACGGGCTGTCGAGCGCGGCCGCGATGATCCGCTGCGGCGCCGTGCGCAACGCGGTGGTCATCGGCGTGGAACTGATCTCGCCCTATATGGACTGGAACAACCGCGGCGTGGCCGTGCTGTTCGGCGACGGCTGTGCTGCCGTGGTCTTGCAGGCCACCGACGAGCCGCACGGCCTGCTCGGCGAGAAGCTCGGCTGCTACGCCGATGCGCGCCAGACGCTGCGCGTGCGCGGCATGGGCTGCACCTACGCCAACCGCGGCCTGACGCTCGGCGATACGCAATGGGACTTCGACGGCCAGGAGATCTTCCGCCGCGCCGTGCATGGCATGGGCGATGCCGCCGCCGAGGTGATGAAGAAGTGCGGCGTCACGCCCGATCAGGTGGACCTCGTGGTGCCGCACCAGGCCAATCTGCGCATCATCGAGGCGGTGGTCAAGCGCGCCGGCATTCCGATGGACAAGGTGATGCTCACCGTACAGCGCTACGGCAACATGAGCGCCGCCACCGTGCCGGTGGCGCTGGTCGAAGCGCTGGAAGAGGGCCGTGTTGCGCCCGGCAGCCTGCTGCTGATGCCCGCCTTCGGCGCTGGCCTCACGCTGTGCGCGCACCTGCTGCGCTGGGGCAGCCGCGTGACCCCGATCTCCACCACCACCGTCGACCTGCCGCCGTGTACCGAGAGCGCGTTGGAGATGGTCAATGCGATCCGCGCCCGCAAGGCCGACGCCGAGCAGCGCTCCGGCGCTGCACTGATGGCGCCGGTGCTGGCGGAGACGCTTGGGGTGGTGGGCGGCGGTTGAACGCTCCTCCAGTCGAACGGTCAGTGAGCAGAGCGATGCCCGCTTGCCGAATCGGTTGGCGTCAGTGTGCTCCGGACTGTTGCGGGCGCCGATATGCGGCCGCGGCCTTCCGCAGCCGCGCCCCGATATGCCGCCGCAGATCCGCCGGTGCCAGCACCTCCACGTTTTCGCCATGCCGCAGGATGTCCATCTCCAGTTCCTGCGGCGCGGCGTAGGGCAGCGTCAGGCGGTAGCGTCCGTCGGGCAGGTCTTCGCCGCGCTGGCGCGGGTGCCACTGCTCGTGGCGCACCCAGCGCGCGGCCTCGGCGCTGAACGCGAGTTCGGCCCACTTCAGTTCGCTGCCGCGATAGATGCCGTAGCCGCCCGCGGTCTGCTCGTCGATCTGGCGCACCGCCACGTCGCGCGCGCGGGTGTCGAGCAGCTCGGCGTGCTCGATCGCATCGATCGAGAACATGCGCACGCCCTCCGACTGATGGCACCAGGCGTCCAGATACCAGTTGCCGCGGTAGTGCACCAGCCGCAGCGGTGAGACTTCGCGCTCGCTGCGCTCGGCGCGATGGCGCGCGAAGTAGCGCAGCTTCAGGCGCCGCCGCGTCATCAGCGCCTTACCGGCAAGCTGGAACCAGCGCAGCTCGATGCGCCGCTGCTGCGCCGGCTGCAGGCGAACGCGCCGCAGTACTTCGCGCGCCGGCGCCTCGTCGCTGCCGAGCGCCTTGCCCAGCCGCTCCATCAGCGGCCGGATATGCGGGCCAAGCAGGCCGCCGGCGTCGAGCCCTTCGAGCATGTGGTGCATGGTCATCAGCGCCAGTGCCTCGTCGGCGCTGAACCACAGCCCAGGCAATTGAAAGCGCGGGCCGGCGCCGGCCTTGTCGTAGCGATAACCGCCGGCATCTCGGTCGTGCACGATCGGCGCATTGAGCCGGTCGCGCATGTGCTGCAGGTCGCGCTTGAGCGTGGCGCGCGAGATTTCGAGCCGCTGCATCAGCGCCTTGAACGAGATGCAGCCGGTCTCCTGGATCAACTGGTCGATGCGGTAGTAGCGCTCGGTCTGGTTCATTGCAGGACGGCGTGTTGACAGGCTTGCATTGTGCCGAGGCAACTCGGGCAACTCGCGCACGCTTCGCACACGTGGGCCTGCTGGCGGCGCAGCAGTGGTAACGCGCGGATCGGTCGGTACCTTGCCGCCGCGCACGCAGCGCAGCGGTGAAGCCTTGACTGTCATCAATGCATGCACCGCGTGTCGGGTCGACAGTGTCTTCAGCCGCCGGCAGTCACGCTCCCTTCGGGGCGAGCCTGGCGCCGCCAACGATGTCGGTCTCGCAATCCATTCCTGGCAGGGACACGCCCACGGGCCCGGCGGCGGACGCTGCGCGCGTCGAGCAGGCGATCGCCACCGTGCTGCAGGCCGAGCAGGCGGCACGCCTGGCCATTGAGGCGGCAGCGCGCGACGCCGAGGCCGAGCACGTGGCCGCGCGCGAGGCCGCGCGCCGGATCGCAGAACGCGCGGCCCGGCGCAGCGCCCGTGTGCATGACGCGATCGCGCGCCGGATCGAGCGCGAGCTGGCGCAGTCGAGCGCCGCGTTGGCGGCGCTCGATGCCGCGCCTGCAGCCGCCGGACTGGATGGTGCGCAGCTGGCGCATGTCGACGCGCTCGCACGCGCGCTGGCACTGGGCCTCGACTGAAGAATGAACATGACTGCCGCCACGGTTATCGAGTCGGGCCGCCTGTCGCTGGCAGAGGAAGGCTTCGAGTACGCGCGCGCACGCATCGGCGCGCGGCTGGCATGGCGGCCCACGGTGGCCGCGTGGCAACGGCTGCAGGCAGCGCGCGGGCTCGGGGCCTGGATTGCGGTCGCCCGCAGTGCGGCGTGTGCGCCGTACGTGAGCGGCGTGGCCGCCACCGACACGCTCGATGCGATCGAAGCAGCGTTCAGGGCGCAGTGGCGGCAGCGCGTCGATGAACTTGCGCGCTGGTCGCCGCCGGTCTGGCAGCCGGCGCTGCGTTGGACCGCGGTGCTGCACGACCTGCCGATGCAAGTCCACGTCCAGCATGGCGGCGTCGCGCCGGACGGGCTGGCCCGCGACAACGATCTGTCGCACGCCGCGACCGAGCGCTGGCCGGTTGAGCCGCATGCCCGGCCGCGCGGCAGCGGGCAGCAGGAAGGCCGGCAGGCCGCAGCGCCGGGTGCGGTGCTGCCGGCGCCGCTGGCCGCCTGGGTCGACCGCTGGCGCCACCTGTGGCCAGCCGACCGCGGCGCTGCCGCGCTCGACCGCTGGGCCGTGCAGCGGGGCGGCGAACTGCACCGGCTGGCGCAGGCCGAGGAGGTCGACAGCGCTGCCTCGCGAATCGCCGCGCATCTGCTCGCTGACGTGCGTGGCAGCGGCGCGCGGGCGCCGTGCGTGGCGCCGTTCGCCTTCCTGGCGCTGCTGGCGCTCGATCTGCGCAAGCTGCGCAGCAGCGCGGTACAGGCCTGGTGGGCGCAGGAGGGTTGCGCATGACCGTTACGCGGCCGATCAGCGTGAACGCGGTGCTGCCGTGGGCCGAGCGGGTCGCGGGTGCCGCGCAGGGCGGCGCCTCGCCCGAGCCGCGCCAGCCGCCCGGGTCGGCTGCGGACGCGACCGGCGCGCTGCGCCCCTGCCCGGCGCGGTGGTTCGAACTGCTGGTGTTGCGCGAGGACGCGTTTGCCGCGCTCGAAGCGCTGGCCGCCGCCGGCTGCGTGGAAGTCGAGATGAGCACCGTGGGTCCGCATGCCCCGCAGCACGCGGCAACGCGCGTGGCCGAGCTGGCGCGCCGTTACGGCCCCTACTGGCCGGCGGCGAAGATCGATCTGGCGCGTGACCGGCGCGCGCCGTCGGACGTGCTGGCCGGTGCGCTGGCTGCGCTGGAGGCGTGGTGCGCGTCCGCCGAGCCGCTGATCGCGAACCTGCAGCAGACGCAGGCCGCTGCGGCGCAGCTCGAACTGGCCGATGCCGCGCTGCGCGAACTGGGCGAGACCGCGATCGACTACGCGATGCTGCCGGCCGCGCGCGCCGGCGTGCAGGCGACGTTGTTTGCGCTGCCCACCGCGCAGCTCGGGCGGCTGCCGGAGCGCGCCGATGCGCTGCTGCGCAGCGTGGCGCTGGACGACAGCACGACGCTGGTGCTGGCGCTGGGGCCTGCGGCCGCGCTCGATGCGCTGGGTCAGGCGGTGCTCGAAGTCAACGGGCGACGTGCCGCATGGCCGTCGCAGTTGCAGCCGACCGCGGCCGCCAGCCGGGCCACCATCGGCGCCGACCTTGCGGTTGCGCGCGAGCGCGCCGCCGCGCTGCGCACGCAACTGGCCACGCTGGCCGAATCGCACCAGCTCGCCGCGGTACTCGGCGACGTCGCGCGCGCGTTGTGGTGCCTGGAGCACGGTGCGGCCATCGACTCGCGGCCGCTGGCGCGCGAGCGCGAGGCGCCGGCGTTGCTGGCGCGCCTGACCGGCTGGACCACCGATGGCGATCGTCTGCTGGCCGCGGTCGATGCCGCCGCGCTGCGCGCGCTGGTCGCGCTGCCGCCGTCGGCCGCGTGGCCGCGCGGCGTGCGCCCGCCGATGACGTTGCGCAATCCGGCCTGGGCCCGTCCGTTCGAGGTGTTTCCGCGTCTGGTCGGCATGCCGGCGGCGCGCGCGGCCGATCCGAGCATCGTGCTGGCGCTCGCGGTGCCGCTGCTGTTCGGCTACATGTTCGGCGATGTTGGCCAGGGCATGGTGCTGGCGGTGGCCGGGCTGGCGCTGCGGCGCCGTTTTCCGCTCGCGGCGCTGCTCGTGCCGGCCGGCCTCGCGGCCGCCGGCTTCGGCCTGCTGTTCGGCAGCGTGTTCTGCCGCGAGGACCTGCTGCCCGCGCTCTGGCTGCACCCGCTGCAGCACCCGCTGCCGGTGCTGCTGGTGCCGGTGGTGGCCGGTGCGGTGCTGCTGCTGCTCGGCCTGGTGCTGTCGCTGCTGCAGTCGTACTGGCAGCAGCGCCTCGGCCACTGGCTGCGCGACGAGGCGCCCGCCGTGCTGGCCTTCGTGGGCGCAGCGATTGCTTTCCTGCACCCGGCCGGCTGGCTGCTGCTGGCGGCCGCACCGGTGCTGGCGATGGTCGCGCAGGCGCAGGCGGCGGACGCGGGATCGAAGCGGGCACTGGCCGCGCTGGCAGCCCTGGGCGAACTGATCGAGCGCGCGCTGCAACTGGCGATCAACACGCTGTCGTTCGCGCGCGTGGGTGCCTTTGCGCTGGCGCACGCCGGACTGGCCTCCGCCGTGGTGGCGCTGGCACAGGCTGCGTCGTCGCCGCTGGCGCAGTTCGTGGTGCTGCTGCTCGGCAACGTGCTGATCCTGGCTGTCGAAGGTCTGGTCGTGTCGATCCAGACCACCCGCCTCGTGCTGTTCGAGTTCTTCACCCGTTTCTTCGACGGCGGCGGCCGCGAGTTCCGGCCGCTGCAACCGCCGACCCTGCAATTGCCTTCCGTCAAGGAGACCTGAATGCGCGGATTCGCTTCTTTAACACCCGTTCGCGGCGCGCTGGCGCTGGTCGCGCTGACCGTCATCGTCGCGGGTGCAGCCACCGTGCTGCTGATGCTGGCGTTGCCGGCAGCAGCGCAGACGGCGCCGGCCGCACCCGCGGCTGGCCTGCCGGCCGAGGCCGTGGGCTGGGCGCTGATGGCCGCCGCACTGGCCACCGGCGTGTCGTCGCTGGCCGGTGGCTACGCGGTGGCCAAGCTGGGCACCGCCGCCGTGGGCACACTCGCCGAAAAGCCGGAGTTGTTCGGTCGGCTGCTGATCTTCGTTGGCCTGGCCGAGGGCATCGCCATCTACGGCGTGATCATCTCGATCCTGATCCTCAACCGGCTCGGCGGCGCCTGACCATGCGTGCATCTGTCCACGCCAACGACGCTGGCGCCAACGCGTTGCGCGCGGATGCGGCCGCCACGTCGCTGGTCGTGCTGGCCTTGCGCTCTCTGCCGCCGCACGAGGCGGCTGCCTGGCGGCTGGCCGGTGCGGATGTGCATCTGTGCGCGGCCGACAGCGCAGCCGCTGCGCTGCAGGCGGCCCGCGCGCGGGCGGCTGTGCTGCTGCTGGATGGCGCGCTGGCCAACGCGCTGCCGGCGGCGCTGCTCGAAGCCGCGCTGACGACGCTGCCGCTGACCGTGGTGCTGCCGGCGCCAGCCACCCGCGCGCTGGAGCCCGACGAGCGCGTGCGCGCGCAGCTCGGCGTCGATCCGCAGGCGCTGGCAGCACACGCCGATGCGCAGAAGGCCGTCGGATGAGCCTCGAACAGCGCACCGCGGCGTTGCTGGCAGCGATCGACGCGCAACGCGCGCAGCGCTGCGAAGCACTGCGGGCGCCGGCCCGCGCGCAAGCGCAGGCGCAGATCGCGGCCGCGCTGCGCGAGGCGCGCCGCCGCGTCAGTACCACGCTGGCAAGCGAGCGCGCACGCGCCGCGGCGCTGATTGCCGCCGCCGACGCGCAGCGGGCCACCGCGCTGCGCCTGCAGCGGCAGCAGGCCGATGCGCTCCATCTGTCTCAGGCGTGGCAGCGCCTGCGCGAGCGCCTGCAGGCGCTGTGGGACGAGCCGTCAACACGCGCGCGTTGGATCGAGCACCACGCGGGCAGCGCCGATCTGCCTGCCGGCGCGCACCTGCGGCTGGAGGGGCCCACCGACTGGCCAGCGGCGGAGGTCGATGCGCTGGTGCGCCGGCTGCACAGCCGCGGCGCGGTCGAGGTGCGCTCCCTGCCCGACGTGCAGATCCGCGCCGGATTCCGGCTGACCGGCGAACACAACCGACTCGACGCCACGCTCGACGGACTGCTGGCCGAGCGCGCGGCGCTCGAAGGCCGACTGCTTGCGCGGCTGGCGGAGGTGCCGCGATGAGCGTTGCACGGGTGCGCTGGATCAGCGGGCCGGTGCTGCGCGCGGCGGCCGACGGTCGCTTCAGCCTGCGCGAGTCGATCCTGGTCGGCCCGCAGCGCCTGCTGGGCGAAGTGATCCGGGTCCAGAAGGATGCGGCCGGCGGCGACGAGATCGTGGCCCAGGTCTACGAAGACACCACCGGCCTGCGTCCCGGCGTGGTCGTGACCGGCAACGGTGCGCCGCTCAGCGTACGCCTTGGCCCGCATTTGCTCGGCCAGATGTTCGACGGCCTGCTGCGGCCGCTGGCGCCCGATGCGCTGCATGTCACGCCGGGCGCGCAGGCGGCGTCGGCGCGCCGCTTCGCGTTCACGCCGGCGGTCGCACCCGGCACTGCGCTGCGTGGCGGACAGACGATCGGCCACGCGATCGCCGCCGATGCAGCGGGCGCTCGCGCGCAGGCGGTGCTGCTGCCGCCAACCTTGAGCGGCACCGTGGTCGATCTCGCCGAAGGCGCCAGCTTTGCGCTCGACGCACCGCTGCTGCGGCTGCGCGACGCTGCCGGCACGCTGCACGACGTGACGCTGGCGCACGACTGGCCGGTGCGGCTGCCGCGTCCGGCGGCCGCGCGCCTGCCGGCCGACCAGCCGCTGGTCACCGGGCAGCGCATCCTCGACTCGCTGTTCCCGGTGGCGCTGGGCGGCAAGGCGGCGATCCCCGGCGGCTTCGGCACCGGCAAGACGGTGCTGCTGGAGTCGCTGGCCAAGGGCTGCAGCGCCGACGTCATCGTCTATCTGGGCTGCGGCGAGCGCGGCAACGAACTGGCCGGCGTGCTCGAGGAGTTCCCGCGCCTGACCGACCCGCGCAGCGGCCGGCCACTGATGGAGCGCACGGTGATCGTCGCCAACACCAGCAACATGCCGGTGGCCGCGCGCGAGGCCAGCATCTATGCGGCCGTCACGGTGGCCGAGTACTTCCGCGACCAGGGCCTGCACGTGGCGCTGATGGCCGACTCCACCTCGCGCTGGGCCGAGGCGCTGCGCGAGGTTGCCGGCCGCTTCGGCGAGTTGCCGGGCGAGGGCGGCTACCCGACTTACCTGGCGAGCCGGCTGGCCGACTTCTACGAGCGCGCGGCGCGCGTGACCACGCTCGGCGGCGGTACCGGTTCGGTCACGCTGCTCGGGTCGATCTCACCTCCGTCGGGCGACCTGTCGGAGCCGGTCACCAGCCACACCAAGCGCTACGTGCGTAGCTTCTGGGCGCTCGACCCGCGGCGCGCGCAGGCGCGTTTTTATCCGGCACTCAACCCGCTGCTGAGCTACAGCGAAGATGCGGCCGCGGTGGCCGACTGGTGGCAGCGCATCTACCACGGCGTCGACACCGCCCGCAGCCGTGCCGCCAGCGGCGCCAACGAGTGGATCGAGCTGCGCCGGCGCGTGCTGACACTGCTCGACGAGCAGGCGCGGCTGGAGCGCATGGCGCGCATCATCGGCAAGGACGCGCTGCCGCCGCGCCAGCGGCTGCTGCTGGCCTGCGCCGACCTGGTCAACGAATCGTTCCTGCGGCAGTCGGCGTTCTCGCCGATCGACCGCAGTTGCTCGCCGCTGCGGCAGGCCTGCATGCTGCGGCTGCTGACGCATGTGATCGAACTGGCCGGCCGCGCGGTCGACGCCGGCGCTGCACCGGAAGCGGTGCTGACCGGCGCGCTGATCCGGCCGCTGACGCGCATGGGCGAAGAGATCGCCGATCCGGCCGACCCCGACGATGCAGCCGCAACACAGCAGATGCTGGCGCGCTTCGCCGAGTTGCAGCAGCGCATCGAAGCCGCGTTCGAACCCTGGCTGGCGGTCGCGCCGGCCATCACGGCGGTACCGGAGGCGTGATGTCGCGGCCCCACCTGACCGTGCACGAGGCCGTCGTCAAGGTCGACGGACCGTTGCTGTTCGTGCGGCGCACGCTCGACATCGGGCTGGCCGAGGCGGTCGAAGTGATCGACCGCGACGGCCGCGCCCGGCTGGGCCGGGTGGCGGCGCTGGACGACGATGTGGTGACGGTCGAGCTGCTCGAGCCCAGCGACGGGCTGGCGCTGGCCGACACCGTGGTGCGATTCCTCGGCAGTCCGATCGAGTTCGGCGTCGGCCCCGGGCTGCTGGGCCGCGTGTTCGACGGCGTTGGCCGCACCATCGACGGCGGCCCGCCGCTGGCGGTGATCCAGCGCCGGCGCATCGACGGGCTGCCGCTGTCGCCGCTGGCGCGCGCCACGCCGCGCGACTTCATCGAGACCGGCTTCAGCGCGATCGACCTGATGCTCAGTCTGGTTCGCGGCCAGAAGCTGCCGATCTTCTCCGGCGGCGGTCTGCCGCACGAGCGCATGGCGGTGCAGATCGCGGCCCATGCGCGGCTGCTGCGCGGCGATGCCGCCGACAATTTCGCCATCGTCTTCTGCGGCATCGGTGTGCCCACCGCCACCGCCGAATTCTTCCGCCGCGCGCTGGAGTCGAGCGGCGCGCTGGAGCGCGCCTGCCTGTTCCTGAACCTGGCCAGCGACTCCTCGACCCAGCGGCTGCTGACACCGCGCTTCGCGCTGACCGCGGCCGAGTACCTCGCGTTCGAACGGGGCATGCACGTGCTGGTGATCATCACCGACCTCACCAACTACTGCGAAGCGCTGCGCGAAGTGTCGGGCGCCAAGGGCGAGCTGCCGGGCCGCAAGGGCTACCCCGGCTACCTGTACTCCGACCTGGCGGCGCTGTACGAGCGCGCCGGCATTGTTCACGGTCGGCCCGGCTCGCTGACGCAGCTGCCGATTCTCACCATGCCCGGCGACGACATCGGCCACCCGATCCCTGACCTGTCGGGCTACATCACCGAGGGGCAGGTGGTGCTGTCGCGCGAGCTCGACCGCGCCGGCGTCTACCCGCCGGTGCAGATCCTGCCCAGTCTGTCGCGCCTGATGAAGGACGGCATCGGCGAAGGATTCACCGACCCCGATCATCCGGCGCTGGCCAACCAGCTGTACGCCGCCTATGCGCGCGCCGCGCAGGCGCGCATGCTGGCGAGCGTGGTCGGCGAAGAGGGCCTGACTGAGAGCGACCGGCGCTACCTGGCCTTCGGCACCGCCTTCGAGCAGACGCTGGTGCGGCAGGACGAGGCCCGTACGCTGGCGCAGACGATCGCGCTCGGCTGGGACCTGCTGCGCGGCCTGCCGCCGGCCGAACTGACCCGCCTGTCCGACCGGCAACTGGCGGCGCACATCGCCGCGCCGGCAGCGCCATGACGAGGCTGTTCTCCGGTGTCGAGCGCGCGCTGCGGCGCACCGCACTGTGCCGACTGCGATGAGCGAATCGACTGCTTCGCGCAGCCTCGCGCTGGCGCTGGCCGACGAGCAGCGCATGCTGCAGGAGGGCGCTGCGTTCCTCGACGAGAAGTGCCTGCTGCTGGCCAGCACGATGCTGCGCGAGATGCAGGCCTACCGGCGGGTGCGTGCGCAGGTGACCGCGCAGCGGCAGATCGCCTGCGCTGCGCTGGGCGCCGCGCTGGCCGAGCATGGCCTCGGCGGGCTCCAGGTGATGCCAGCCGGCGCGCTCGAACTGCGGGTCGCGGTGCCGCAGCGCGGCCTGCTGGGCGTGCCGCTGGTCGGCGACCCGCAACTTGCGCTGCGGGCCTTGCCGCCGCCATTCGAGCCGGTGCGCGATTCGGCCGCCGCGCGCGCATGCATCGACGCGTGGCGCGCGCTGGTCGCGCCGCTGGCGCAACTGGCCGCCCACTCGACCAACCTGATGCTGCTGTATGCCGAGTACCGGCGCACCGTGCGCCGCGTGCGCGCGTTGCAGAACGTGCTGCTGCCGGAGGCAGCGCGCGCGCTGCGCGAGATCGAGTCGGCGCTGGACGAGTTCGAGCAGGACGAAGCGGCGATGATGCGCCGGGCCGCGCTCTCGGCCGTCCGGTAGCGGCGCATGAGATACGCGGTGTTGGATCACGCTACCGGCCGATGCGCGCATTGAGTGCAGCGGCTGGCGCTTGCACGCTGCTCAACGCGGGCATGTGCCCGCGATCGGAGCAGGAGCAAGACCATGACAAGGTACACGCGTGTATGCACATCGATCTCGGCGATTGCGGCCGCCGTGGCGCTCGCCGGATGTGTGATCGTGCCGCTGAACCCCGACGGAACGCCCGCGTACCCGGTGCCGGCCGTTCAGCCGGTTGTCGTGCCCGCGCCGCCATCGAGCCTCACGCTGCCCGTGCGTCTGTATCCGACTAACCAGGCCGCATCGGCCACCGGCATGCTGAGCGGCACCGTGACGAGCACCCTCAACGGGAAAGGCACATTCACGATCAACGTGGGGGGCGAAACGATGTCGGGCGAGGCCACGCGCACTGGCGGTGCCAATGGCCGTCACGGCGTTGCCAGCGCCTACGGCGCACGCGGCGCGTATGCGAACTGCGATTACGCGATGAACAGCACGTCGCAGGGCGCGGGCCGCTGCACCTTTTCGAGCGGCGCCGTCTACCAGTTGCATATCGGCGGGTGAGCCCGCGCGCAAAAGACCCGCGGTCGAGGTCGGGTTCGTCGCCTTTACTTCGGAACTCGCGGGGCGGGAACGCACGCCCCGCGCAAACTCAGTCGATCTGCTCCCACCACGCGCCCTGGAAGTGCCCGTGCAGGAACGCGATCAGCGCCTCCACCTTGGCAGGCACCTGACGCGGCGCCGGATACACGGCGTGGATCTCCTGGGCCGGCAGCGTGAAGCTGCCGAGCAGCTCGACCAGCCGGCCCTCGCGCAGCGAGCGCGTGGCCACGTACCGTGGCAGGGCCGCCACGCCCATGTGCGCCCGCAGTCCCGCCACGATCGCCGACAGGTTGTTGCTGCGCAGCGTGCCGCGCACCGCCACCGAGTGACGGCGCTGTTCGGCGGACTGGTAGTGCAGCCGGTCGTCGCCCTGCACGCTGCTGTAGATCAGCACGTTATGGCGGGCCAGGTCGGCCGGCTCGCGCGGGGTTCCGTGCTTCTTCAGATAGGCGGGTGAGGCCACCGTGACCCACGGATTGCTGCCCAGATAGCGCGCGCCGAGCGAGGAGTCGGCCAGCCGGCCCATGCGCAGCGCGACGTCGATGCCGCGCGCCACCAGGTCGGTAAACGTGTCCTCGAAGCTCAGGTCGACCGACAGCAGCGGGTGGCGCTTCATGAATTCGATCACGCGCGGCGTGACCACGCGCCGGCCGAAGGCCACCGAGGTGGCGATGCGCAGCGTGCCCTGCATCTGCCGCTGCGCGGCGTCGACCACGCTCTCGGTCTCGGCAAACTGGTCGAGCAGCGCCTTGCACTTCTCGTAGTACAGCGCGCCCACCTCGGTGAGCGTGAGGCCGCGCGTGTTGCGATGGAACAGTCGCGTGTCCAGATGCTTTTCGAGCGCGGCCACCTGCTTGGTGATCGTCGGCTGGGTCAATTGCAGATCCGAGGCGGCGCGCGAGAAGCTGCCGGCCTCGGCGGCGCGAACGAATGACTGGATGCTGGCGATGCGGTCCATGGCGGCTCCCGGTGCGGCGATGCAGCAGACCGTCAGCGTAGTCCGATATTCCATTTCGGAATAGGTGTTATGGCCGCCGCAGCCGTTCCGCCCTGCCAGGCGGCTGCCTACAGTGCGAGTGACCCCGTTGTACTGCCTTCGACCTGACCCGTCGCGCGCATCGCGCAAGGAGACCCGCATGGCCCGCATGACCGCCGTCCAAGCTGCCGTCGCTGTTCTGGAACGTGAAGGCGTGACCACCGCCTTCGGCGTCCCGGGCGCCGCCATCAACCCGCTGTACGCCGCGCTGCGCAGTCGCGGCAGCATCACGCACATCCTGGCGCGCCACGTCGAGGCGGCCTCGCACATGGCCGAGGGATTCACGCGGGCGGCGGCCGGCAACATCGGCGTGTGCATCGGCACCAGCGGCCCGGCCGGTACCGACATGATCACCGGCCTGTACTCGGCGCAGGCCGACTCGATCCCGATCCTGTGCATCACCGGCCAGGCACCGCGGGCGCGCATGTTCAAGGAAGACTTCCAGGCGGTGGACATCGAGTCGATCGCCAAGCCGGTGACCAAGTGGTCGGTGACGGTGCGCGAGCCGGCGCAGGTGC
>CAZTUT010000051.1:0-18443 GCA_964616395.1 uncultured Burkholderiaceae bacterium | reverse complement strand
ACTTTTCGACCCGCTCGGCGAAGTCGGCATTTTCAGAGAGGAAGCCATAGCCGGGGTGAATGGCTTCGGCGTCGGTGACCGCGGCGGCGCTGATGATGGCCGGCACGTTCAGGTAGCTGTCGCGCGATGGCGGCGGGCCGATGCAGACCGATTCGTCGGCCAGCTTCACGTACTTGGCGTCGGTGTCCGCGGTCGAGTGGACCACCACGGTGCGAATGCCCAGCTCGCGGCAGGCGCGCTGGATCCGCAGCGCGATCTCGCCGCGGTTGGCGATCAGGATCTTGCCGAACATCGCGCCGCTCAGCCGATGACGAACAGCGGTTGACCGTACTCGACCGCCTGGCCATTTTCGACCAGGACTTCGAGAACGCTGCCCGCGACCTCGGCTTCGATCTCGTTGAGCAGTTTCATCGCCTCGATGATGCACAGCGTGTCGCCCTGCTTGACGGCCTGGCCGACCTCGACGAACGAGGCCGCGCCGGGGCTGGGGCAGCGATAGAAGGTGCCCACCATCGGTGACTTGACCACGGTTCCGCGGGTCTCGGGCGCTGCCGCCGGAGCGGACGCGGCGGCGGGTGCCTGCATCGACGCTGCCGCGACGGCCGGGGCGGCAGCGACCGGGGCCGGGGCCGGAACGAAATATGCCTGCGGGGCGCTGGCCGCCGCGTGCTGCGGTGCCGGTCCATGCTTGACGATCCGGACCTTGTCCTCGCCCTCGGTCACTTCGATCTCGGCGATGCCGGACTCGGCTACCAGATCGATCAGGGTCTTCAGCTTGCGCAGATCCATCGACTGCTCCCCATAAAAAGAATCTTGTGATGTGCTGATCAGGACGCGCGTGCCGTCAGCGCGTACTCGAGCGCGTAGCGGTAGCCGGCCGACCCCAGGCCGACGATCGAGCCGACCGCCAGGTCCGCCAGGTACGAGTGATGCCGGAATGGCTCGCGTCGAAGCACGTTGGATAGATGAACCTCGATGAACGGGATCGCCACCGCTGCCAGCGCATCGCGCAGCGCCACGCTGGTATGGGTCAATGCCGCGGCGTTGATCAGGATGAAGTCGCACCCGTCGCTGCGCGCCGAATGGATCCGATCAACCAGTTCGCCTTCATGGTTGCTCTGGAAGAAGTCGATCGATGCCCCATGCGTGGCCGCCAGATCAGCCAGCGACCGCTCGATGTCCGCCAGCGTTTGCGAACCGTAGATGGCCGGTTCGCGTGTTCCGAGCAGGTTCAGATTGGGGCCATTGAGGACCAGAATGCGTGACGCCATGGACACCTGCCCCCTTTCGCCGCTGCTCACATCGGGCCGGGACCCGGCGCAAGCGCCTCAGACAACCGGTTGATCACTGCGGCTGACAACGTATTAGTCGCGCAGTTAAAAGGAAAAGCCAAACGAAGGGACGAGTATCGCAGCGGATCGCTGAAGTTGTCCAGCGGGAGATGGGGGCTGCCGCGAATCCTGAGGGTCAGGACCTGGATCCCAGGCGGGCATCGAGCCAGGCTTGAAGTTCACTGCGTTTGATCTGTCCGAGCTTGCGTTGCCCGACGGATCCATCTGGATCAATAAGAACAGTATACGGAAGGGCGCCTGCCGGGTTGCCCAGGCCGCGCGCCAGTTCGGAGCCAGCCATGCCGGCCACCAGCAGCGGCAGCGACAGCTTCATGCGCTCGGCAAACGCCGCGATCCGGTCAGCGCTGTCGATGCCGATACCGATCACCTCCACGCCGCGGCTCCGGTAGGCATCGCGCACTGCCTGCAGGTCGGGCATTTCCTCCACGCAGGGCGGGCACCAAGTCGCCCAGAAGTTGACCACCAGCAGTCGGCCCCGCCACTGCGACAGCGGTTGCTGGGTGCCGGTCGCGTCCGGCAAGGTCATCGCAAACAGGAGGGCGGTGGCGGCGTCCTGCACCGGCGCGTCGAGCCGCCGGTTTGCGAACCAAGCGCCGATCGCGCCAGCTGCCAGTCCGGTGGCAAGAAGTCCGAGCCATTGGCGGCGCTGCATCGGTCAGGCCTCCGCGGCAATCAGCTGCGCCAGCCGGTCGGCGTCCGCGCGTCCGCTGGCGGCCACCGGATGCAGATCGTCGGTGCTGGCAGCGCGGCGCGGCGCCATCCGGATTGCGTCGGTCGGGTAGACGGTCAGCACCAGCCCGACCCGCCGTGGCAGGTGGTCGCTGCGCGGCGCGATGACCAGGCTCAGTTCCTCGAGCGCGGCCGGCCCGTGCTCGGCCCGCGACGGTGCCTCGGCGGCCTCGAACGCGAGACCGCGGTCGAGCAGGACCATCTCTACGTCCTTCGCGCTGTCTGTATAGAGATGCAGACGGATATCGCTGTGCTCGGTGGCGGTGCCGTTGAGCACTGCACCGACCAGATGCGGACTGAACGGCGCTAGATCCTGCATCCAGCCCAGCGCGGTGGCGCGCAGGGCCGCCAGCCGCTGCCGATGGAGTTCGCCCCCGAACAGTCGAAGGTAGCTGCGCAGTTCGCGCTCCACGGCCGCGTTGTCGGGCAGCGCGCGTCGCGCGTCCCGTTCGCCAACGAGCTCGGCCGCGGCGCGCCGCTTGGCGCTGGCGTAATCCAGCCCATCTTCGGCAATCAGCCGGGCGGCGCCCAGCGCCACTTCGGTCAGCAGATCGGAACGGTCGTCGTCGGGCATGACTGCAGATGTGAGGCGCGGTTGATGTGCGGGGTCAGTCGGGCGGGCATGGACCGAGGGCCCAGCGCCGGCGCGGCGTCGATCCCGCCAAGCGCTGGCCGACCAGTGTAGCGATGCAGCGGGCCGGCACGACTGCTGCGCATGCCGCCGGGTTTCCCTAGAATCCACGCTTTGGTTGCGCCGCACAATGCCGGCTTGTCCGGCGTGCGTCGTGGCAGCCTCCGCGGGTAGCCACCCGTTCGCCGGCATCGACAGGACCACGCCTTGCACCTTCACATCCTCGGCATCTGCGGCACGTTCATGGGCGGGCTGGCGCAACTGGCGCGTGCCGCCGGACATCGGGTGACCGGCTGCGATGCGAACGTGTATCCACCGATGTCGGATCAACTGGCCGCGGCCGGGATCGATCTGGTCGAGGGCTTCGGCGCCGACCAGCTATCGCTGGCGCCGGACCTGTTCGTGATCGGCAATGTGGTCACGCGCGGCAATCCGCTGATGGAAGCGATTCTCGAAAGCGGCGCGCGCTTCGTTTCGGGGCCACAGTGGATCGGCGAGCACCTGCTGCGCGGCCGTCATGTGCTGGCGGTGGCTGGCACCCATGGCAAGACCACGACCAGCGCGATGCTGGCCCGCATCCTCGACCATGCGGGGCTGGCGCCCGGCTTCCTGATTGGCGGCGTGCCGCAGGACTTCGGCGTGTCGGCCCGGCTCGGTAGCGCCCGCGCGGGGGCGGCGCCGCTGTTTGTCATCGAGGCCGACGAGTACGACACCGCGTTCTTCGACAAGCGCAGCAAGTTCGTCCACTACTTTCCGCGCACCGCGATCCTCAACAACCTCGAGTTCGACCATGCCGACATCTTTGCCGACCTGGCGGCGATCGAGACCCAGTTTCATCACCTGATGCGCTGCCTGCCGGCCAGTGGGCGGGTGATCGCCAACGCCGATGCGCCGGCGCTCGATCGGGTGCTGGCGCGCGGCTGCTGGTCGCAGCTCGAGCGTTTCGGCGAGGCGCCGGCCGGCGGCTGGCATGCGCGAATGGTCAGCGAGGGGGTGGAGCACGCGTTCGACGTGGCCCTGGGCGAGCAGGTGTTCGGCCGCCTGCATCTGCCGGCGGCGGGCGCGCACAACCGGCTCAACGCACTGGCGGCGATTGCGGCGGCCCGCCATGCCGGTGTGGCGCCCGAGCAGGCGATCGAGGCGCTGGCCGGCTTCCAGGGCGTGAAGCGCCGGCTCGAACTGCGCGGCACCGTCGATGGCGTGGCCGTCTACGACGACTTCGCGCATCACCCGACCGCGATCGATCTGACGCTGGCGGGCCTGCGCCGGCGCGTCGGCGCAGCGCGCATCCTCGCGGTGCTGGAGCCGCGCTCGAACACGATGAAGCTGGGCACGATGAAGGCGGCGCTGCCGGCCGCACTGCGCGAGGCCGACCAGGTGTTCTGTTTCGGCGCGCGCGAAGGTAAGGCCGCACTCGGCTGGGACCCTGCCGAGGCGCTGGCGCCGCTGGGTGAACGTGCCGCGAGCTTCGATGACCTCGACGCCTTGGTTCGCTCGGTGATCGCCGCTGCCCGTCCGGGCGACCATGTGCTGGTGATGAGCAACGGTGGCTTTGGCGGTGTGCATGGTCGCCTGCTCGATGCGCTGGCCTTGCGCGCCGGCCTGCGCGCAGCGCCGGAGCAGCGCACATGAAACATGTCGTTTCGCTTCGGGGTGCGAGGCACGTGCGGTGCGCTCGCTGCGCTGCGCGTGCCAGCGCGTCGCGTTCGATCGGCCCGTATGCAGCGGTACCCGGCTCCACGATCCGCCGGGGTGTCCGATGATCCTCTACCTGCACGGCTTCCGCTCGTCGCCGGCCTCGCGCAAGGCGGTGCAGATCCGCGACGCGCTGGCGCAGCGTGGTCGGGGCGCTGATTACCTGTGCCCGCAACTGCCTGCCTCGCCACGCCGCGCGATCGAACTGGCGCAGGCCGCCTGCGGTCTGGAAGACCTGGCGCAGCTGGTGCTGATCGGGTCATCGCTGGGCGGCTATTACGCGACCTGGCTGGCCGAGCGGCTGGGCTGCCGTGCGGTGCTGCTGAACCCGGCGATCACTCCGTACGAGGACCTCAAGGCGCACCTCGGTCGCCAGCCGGTGTTCTTCTCCGACGACAGCATCGACATGAAGCCCGAGTACCTGGACGAGCTGCTGGCGCTCGACACGCCACGCATCAGCCGGCCCGAGCGCTATTTCCTGGTCGCCGCCACCGGCGACGAGGTGATCGATTACCGCACCATGGTCGCCAAGTACGCCGGTTGCCGGCAGCGCGTGATCCAGGGTTCCGACCATCAGATCCAGGACTTCGACCGCTATCTGTCCGAGGTTCTCGAGTTCAGCGGCATTCGATGACAAGCAATCGCCTTCAAGCGAGGGAGGAAGTGACGTGCGTCTGAAAGGGAAGGTCAGCATCATCACCGGCGGCGCCCAGGGCATCGGGCAAGCCACCGCCCGCAAGTTCGCCGAGGAAGGCGCGATCGTGATCGTCTGCGACATGCGCGCCGAGGCGGTCGAGGCCGCCGTGGCCGACCTGCGCAAGACCCCGGGTGTCGTCGCTGACGGGCACGTGGTCGACGTCACCAAGCGCCCGCAGATCGATGCGATGGTCGCGGCGGTCAAGGCGCGCCACGGCCGCATCGACGCGCTGGTCAACAATGCCGGCATCACGCTCGACGCGCGCTTGCAGAAGATGACCGATGCCCAATTCGACAAGGTCATCGATGTCAACCTGAAGGGCACCTACAACTGCGCGCAGGCGGTGCTGGAAACGATGATCGAGCAGGGCAGCGGCAGCATCACCAACGCCTCCAGCGTGGTTGGCATCTACGGCAACTTCGGCCAGAGCAACTATGCGGCCAGCAAGTTCGGCGTGATTGGTCTGGCCAAGACCTGGGCGCGCGAACTGGGTCCCAAGGGCATCCGCTGCAATGCGGTGGCACCGGGCTTCATCGCCACGCCGATCCTGTCGACCATCCCCGACAAGGTGATGGCGCAGATGACCGATCGCGTGCCGATGAAGCGGCTCGGCCAGCCGGAGGAGATCGCCAGCGTGTATGCGTTCCTCGCCTCCGACGATGCGTCCTACATCAACGGTGCGGTGATCGAAGTCGCTGGCGGTCTGACGGTTTGAACCTCTGACCCGGGACGGCCCTGACGCTCGCCACCTGCAGCAGGCGGGTCGATCCGATGACCGCGCAGGCCTGTCATCGGCCTGCGCGGGTTGCGCGGGGCGTGTCGGGCGCGCGGTTTGCTGCTGGTCATGCAGCCGACTCACGTATGCTGGACTTCATGAGTGATGAACCGATGAACTCCAATCCGCACGGCGCTCCCCGGCCACTTCCGACGTCGGCGCAGCGCGTGCAGCAGGCGCTGGCGGCCGCCGGGCTCGACAGCCAGGTGATCGAACTGACCGATGCCGCGCGTACCGCGCAGCAGGCGGCCGACGCACTCGGCGTTGCGGTGGGGCAGATCGCCAAGTCGCTGATCTTCCGTGCCGCGCAGTCGGGCCGCGCGGTGCTGGTGATCGCCGCCGGCGACCGCCGGGTCGACGAGGCGCGTGTGGCTGCCCGCCTGGGCGAGCCGATCGAGCGCGCCGATCCGACCTTCGTACGCGAGCACTCGAGCTTCGCCATTGGTGGCGTGGCGCCGGTCGCGCATGCGCGCGAGATGGTCACGTTTGTCGATACCTCGCTGCAGCGCTTCGAGATCGTGTGGGCGGCGGGCGGCACGCCGCATTGCGTGTTCCCGGCGGCGCCAGCCGACCTGCTGCGCATCAGCGGCGGCGAAGCGCTGGCCGTCAACGACTGAACGCGGCCTGAACGTGGAAGGCACCTTCCTGTCGGCGGTCCTGCTGTTGCTGCTGGTCTGTGATCCGTTCGGCAACATCCCGATCTTCATCAGCGCGCTGCGCGACGTGCCGCGGGCGCGGCGCCGTCGCATCATCCTGCGCGAGTGCCTGATCGCATTCGTGGTGCTGACCGTGTTCGTGTTCGTCGGTCAGCCGTTCCTGCGGCTGTTCGGGCTGTCGGAAGTCAGCCTGCAGATTGGCGGTGGCGTGGTGTTGATGCTGGTGGCGGTGCGCATGGTCTTCCCGCCGCCCGAGGGGGTCTACGGTCGTTCGCCCGGTGGCGAGCCGTTCATCGTGCCGCTGGCCGTGCCGGCGCTGGCCGGACCGTCGGCGCTGGCCACGGTGCTGCTGCTGGTGTCGCGCGATCCCGGACACTCGATGCAGTGGGTCGCGGCGATTGCCGTGGTGATGCTGATCTCCGCGCTCGTGCTGGCTTTTGCCGAGCGCCTGCAGCAATTGCTGGGCGAACAGGCGACCGCGGCCTTCGAACGGCTGATGGGCCTGATCCTCGCGGCGGTTGCGGTCGAGCTGATTCTTCGCGGCGTGCGCACGTTCGCCGCCGGACTTGGCTGAACGGCTGCGATGAACGCCCGCACGCTTGCCGCTAAGCTGGCGGCATGAATCTGCTTTTTGAGGAAGACGGGGCGTTTCGCGCCGGTGCCGTGCTGTCGGGCACCGATGCATCGTTCCAGGTCGAGCTGCCGAGCGGCAAGCGCACCAAGGTCAAGAGCTCGCACGTGTTGCTGCGCTTCGAGCAGCCGTCATCGGCGCAACTGATGGAGCGCGCCCAGCGCGATGCCGAGGGCATCGAGCTGGATTTCCTGTGGGAGTGCTCGCCGCAGCAGGAGTTCGGCTTCGAGGACCTGGCGCGCGAGTACCACGGCCGTGCGCCGGATGCGGTCGAGTCGGCCGCCATCCTGTTCCGGCTGCACGGGGCGCCGGTCTATTTCCACCGCAAAGGCCGCGGCCGCTTCCGGCCGGCGCCTGCCGACATCCTGCGCCAGGCGCTGGCCGCGGTCGAGCGCAAGCGCCAGCAGGACGAACTGCGGCAAAGCTACGTCGACCAGCTCAAGCGCGGTGAACTGCCGCCAGCAATCGCCGCGCTCGGCGTGCAACTGATTGCGCGGCCCGATCGCAATGGCATCGAGTTCAAGGCGGTCGAGCAGGCGGCGGCCGAGCTTCATCTGTCACCGCTGCGGCTGCTGCTGGCGCGTGGCGCGATCGCCTCGCCGTACCGCTGGCACCTCGACAGCTTTCTGCTGGCCACCTTTCCGCGCGGCACCGGTTTTGCCGCCGATCTGCCAGCGCCGGTGGTGCCCGAGGATCTGCCGCTCGCTACGGTCGAGGCGTTCTCGATCGACGATTCCGCCACGACCGAGATCGACGATGCGTTTTCGGTGCAGCACCTCGATGGTCTGACGCGCATCGGCATCCACATCGCCGCGCCCGCGACCGCGCTGCTGCGTGGCGACGCGCTCGACGCGGTGGCGCGTCAGCGCATGTCGACCGTGTATGCGCCCGGACTCAAGTTCACGATGCTGCCCGACGCATGGATCGACGCCTTCACGCTCGGCGAAGGCCGGGTGCTGCCGGTGCTGTCGCTTTATGTCGACGTCGATGCGCAGCAGCAGGTGGTGGCCGCCGAGACGCGCGTCGAGCGACTGCGTATCGCCGCCAACCTGCGCCATGATCAGCTCGACGCGGTGGTGACCGAGGACGCAATTGCCACCGGGCAGGTCGATGCGCCGTTCGGCGCCGAGCTGGTCAGGCTGTGGCATGTGGCGCGTGCCTTGCTGGCGCGGCGCGAGGCGGTGCGCGGCCGGCCCGAGCCGGTCGGCCGTATCGACTACGGCATCGAGCTCGACTTCGATGGCGACGCGCCCGACGAGCATGCGCGCGTCCGCATCAAGCCGCGTCGACGCGGTTCGCCGCTGGATCTGATCGTCGCCGAGCTGATGATCCTGGCCAACAGCCACTGGGGTGGCTGGCTGGCCCAGCAGCGCATCCCGGCGATCTACCGGTCGCAGCAGCGGGTCTGGGGCGCGAACCGGGTGAAGATGAGCACCACGCCCGCGCCGCACGAGGGGATGGGCGTGAGCCACTACGCGTGGAGCACTTCGCCGCTGCGCCGTTACGTCGATCTGGTCAATCAGCGCCAGCTGATCAGCGCCGCTCTCGGACTGCCACCGGCCTACGCGCCCAACGATGCCGACCTGTTCGCGATCGTGTCTGCGTTCGACTCGGCCTACACCGGCTATGCCGACTTCCAGTCGCGGCTGGAGCGCTACTGGTGCCTGCGCTGGCTGCAGCAGAACGACCAGCGCCGGATCGAGGCCACCGTGGTCAAGGAAGACCTGCTGCGCCTCGACGGGCTGCCGATGCTGACGCGCCTGCCGGGCCTGCCGTCGCTGCCGCGTGGCCAGCGCATCGAGATCGATGTGCTGGAGTGCGATGAGATCGAACTGGCGCTGCACGCGCGCTTGCATCAGGTGCTGTCCGAGCGTGCGGTCGCGGCCGATGCCGATGAAGAGGAGGCGCTGGCCGACGATGCAGCTGGTTCTGACGGCACTGTCGGTGCGAGTCTCGACGAACAGGTCGCTGATGCACCGGCGGTCGTGCCGCCGTTGCCGCCCGACGACGCCGTGCCGACTGCCGGTGTCGCGGCTCAAGGGCCTGCCGGCGGCGCCGATACAATCGATTGATCGTGTTCGGCGCGTCGTCTGGCGCTGACGCAACGGCTTCATCAACGGATCGCTGGCGTAGGCCGGTTTCCTCATTACCCTCATCCTGTGCAGGCTCTCTCGTCGACCTCGCTGACCGCCCGGCTGGCCTCCAACCGGGTGCTGGTGATCGCGCTCGCGGTGTCGATCGGCCTGCATGCGTTGGTGCTGGCGATCCGATTCGTCGATCCCGAATTCCTCCGCGTCCGCTCCAGCGACCAGATGCTGGAGATCATCCTGGTCAACGCGCGCAGCGACACGCGGCCGAGCCGGCCGGATGCGCTGGCGCAGGCCAACCTCGACGGCGGCGGCACCCACGAGCAGGGTCGCCGGACCTCGCCGCTGCCCGAGAGCTTCCAGATGCGCGACGGCGATACGCTGGAAAGCGCGCGTCGCACGGTCGAGCAACTCGAGGCTGAGCAGAAACGGCTGCTGACGAGCCTCACCGGCGGCGATCTGGCCGCGCCCACGCCGCTGCGCGAGGCCGGCAAGGCGGCCAGCGGCAGCAGCGACGAGACGCGTGAGCAGATCCGCCGATTGCAGGCGGAGATTGCGCGCCAGGTGTCCGACTACCAGAAGCGCCCGCGCAAGCACCACTTCATGCCCAGCACCTCGGCGGTGCCGTACGCGCGCTACGTTGAGGACTGGCGCGCGCAGGTCGAGAAGATCGGCAACGACAACTATCCGCCCGAGGCGCGCGGCAAGGTCTATGGCACGCTGCGCATGACGGTGGCCATCCGCAAGGACGGCAGTCTGGTGGCTGCGATCATCGAGAACTCGTCGGGCTCGCCGGTGCTGGATGCGGCGGCCCGCAGGATCATCAAGCTTGCCGCCCCTTTCCCGCCGTTTCCGCCCGAGATCGCGCGCGACACTGATATTCTCGAAATCACGCGAACCTGGATGTTCACCAACGACGAATTCGCCACCCGCGCCGGCACGGTCGCGGCGCCGGCGAAGTGATGCACAGTCATGAAGAAGGCCAGCAAGTCCGCCCCTGCCGCAACGCCTGTGACCGCGACTCCGTCGAGCCTCGACCGCTATGCGGTGGTCGGCAATCCGGTCGCGCACAGCCTGTCGCCCGAGATCCACGCGCACTTCGCCGCGCAGACCGCGCAGGCCCTCAGTTACGAGAAGCTGCTGGCGCCGCTCGACGGTTTCGAGGAGTTCGCGCTCGCGCTGCGCGACCAGGGCTATGCGGGGCTCAACGTCACGATTCCGTTCAAGATCGATGCCGCCAAGCTGGCCGATGAGCTGTCCGCGCGTGCGCGCACCGCGGGCGCGGTCAACACGCTCAAATTCACCGGCGACGCGATCATCGGCGACAACACCGATGGCATCGGCTTCGTGCGCGACGTTACCGGCCGACTCAAGGTTGCCATCGAAGATTCGTCGATCCTCGTGCTGGGCGCGGGTGGCGGCGTGCGCGGGCTGATCGGCTCGCTGCTCGACGAAAAGCCGCGCTGGATCGCGGTGGCCAACCGCAGCCACGAGCGCGCGATCGAGCTTGCGGAAGAGTTCGGCGTCGAGGCGATCCACTTCGACGAAGTCCCCGCCGAGCACTTCGACATCGTGATCAATGGCACGGCCAGCAGCCTGAGCAATGCCGCGCCGAAGATCGACCCCGAGACCTTCGACGACTGCAAGCTCGCCTACGACCTCGTGTATGACGCCAGGCCCACGCCCTTCATGCAACTGGCGCGGCAGGGTGGTGCGGCGAAGGTTTCGGATGGCCTGGGCATGCTGGTCGAGCAAGCGGCCGAGTCGTTCCTGCTGTGGCGGGGCGTGCGGCCGCAGACCGCCGCGATCTTCCAGGAACTTCGGCGCCGGCTCGACGCGTTGCCTGCGCCGGCCGCGCCGGCGCGATGACGCTCGCGCGTCGCGCCCTGCGCTGGGCGTGGCGCCTTCTGCTGCTCGGCCTGCTCGCGCTGCTGGCGTTGCAGGCCTGGTATCTCGGGTGGATCGTCCTCTGGCGCTTTCACGACCCGCAGCAGACCGCCTTCATGGCACGCGAACTGGACCGGCTGCGCCAGTCGCGGCCGCAGGCCGTGCTGCGCCACCAGTGGGTTCCCTATGAGCGCATCAGCGTCCACCTGAAGCGCGCGGTGGTGACTGCCGAGGATGCGCGTTTCGTCGAGCACGAGGGGGTCGACTGGGACGCGCTGCAGAAGGCCTACGTCGAGAACACGAAGCGCGGCCGGCCGGCACGTGGCGGCAGCACGATCTCGCAGCAGCTTGCCAAGAACCTGTTCCTGTCGAGCGAGCGCAGCTACGTGCGAAAGGCGCAGGAACTGGTGATCACGGCCATGCTGGAAACGCTGTGGGACAAGCGCCGCATCCTCGAGGTCTATCTGAACGTGGTCGAGTGGGGCGAGGGTGTGTTCGGCGCCGAGGCTGCAGCGCGTCACTACTACGGCGTGAGCGCCGCGCAGCTCGGTGCCGAGCCGTCGGCGCGGCTGGCTGCCTATCTGCCCAGCCCGCGGCGCTATGGCCGACTGCGGTCCGGCCCGTACCTGGATGGCCGCACCGAGGCGATCCTGCGCTACATGCCGTCTGCGCAGATTCCCTGAACGTAATCCGCCCGCGCGTGGCCGGCGAGCCTAGAATCCGCGCGCCATGGATCAGATTGATCTGAACAGCACGGCGCGATCGGAGCAGGTCGCCCAGACGCCCGCGCGCGACCCCGAAGAGGCGCAGCGCGCGCTGGCGCGCGTCCAGGGCCTGCTGGACCGGCAGCGCCGGGTCGAGCTGCAGGTGCATCGCGAGCAGACCGCGCGCGACGACGGCACGCCGGAGCAGCGCCAGGCGCTGGTCGAGAGCCTGGTGCATCGGCAGCACCTGACGGAGCTCAAGTCGATCATCGACCGGCTGCATCCGGCCGACGTGGCCTATGTGCTGGAAGCGCTGCCACGCGACGACCGGATGGTCGTCTGGGACAGCGTCAAGTCCGAAGCCGACGGCGCAGTGCTGCTGGAGGTCGGCGAGGGCGTGCGCGAGACGCTGATCGAGGCGATGGACCGCGCCGAACTGATTGCGGCCATCGGCAAGCTCGATGCCGACGAGATCGCCTCGATCGCCGACAGCCTGCCCGATGACGTGGTCGAGCAGGTCAAGCAATCGCTGTCCAGCGAGGAGCGGGCGCAACTGCGCGCCGCGATGAGCTACCCCGAGGACTCGGTCGGCGCGCGCATGGACTTCGACATGGTGACGATCCGCGACGACGTCACGCTCGAGGTGGTGCTGCGCTACCTGCGGCGCTTCGATGCGCTGCCGAAAAACACCGACCAGGTGTTCGTGGTCGACCGCGACGATGTGCTCAAGGGCGCGCTGCCGATCGACCGCCTGCTGATCAACGAGCCCGATACCGAGGTGGCCACGCTGATGCAGACCGACCTGCTGACGCTGGCGCCGCTGGACGATGCGGGCGAGGCGGCGCAGGCGTTCGAGCGCTACGACCTGGTGTCCGCACCGGTGGTCGATGCCAACGGCCGGCTGATCGGCCGCCTGACCGTCGACGAGGTGGTCGACGTGATCCGCGAGGAGTCCGAGGAGGCCGTGCTGGCGCAGGCCGGTCTGCAGGAAGAAGAGGACCTGTTCGCCAGTGTGTGGAACTCCGCCAAAAACCGCTGGCTGTGGCTGGCGGTCAACCTGTGCACGGCGTTCTTCGCATCGCGGGTGATCGGCGCGTTCGAAGGCACGATCGAGCAGGTGGTGGCGCTGGCCACGCTGATGACGATCGTCATGGGCATCGCCGGCAACTCCGGCAACCAGACGATGACGCTGACGATCCGCTCGCTGGCCCTGGGCCAGGTGACCGGCAGCAACGCGCGCCGGCTGATCTACAAGGAACTGGCGATTGCCGCGCTCAACGGTCTGGTGTGGGGCGGCATCGCGGGACTGGTGGCCTTCTGGATCTACTCGGACTCGCCGCAGGGCTGGCTGATCGGTCTGACCATGACGATCGCGATGGTGCTCAACATGCTGTTGGGTTCGCTGGTCGGCGTGTTCGTTCCGCTGATGCTGGAGCGGATGGGCCGCGACCCGGCGATGGGCTCCTCGGTGCTGCTGACCTTCACCACCGACAGCATGGGCGTGTTCATTTTCCTCGGGCTGGCCACGCTGCTGTTCCGCTGAACCGGCTGCGCGATCGGCTTACTTGATCCGGCGGATCGTGTACTCCTCCTGGATCGTGTCCTTGTAGACGCTGGCTGGGCTGCTGGCGGCGATGAAGCGGCGCGCGATCTCCTCGCCGACGGCGATGTGCTGGATGATCGAGCCGTTGTCGAACTCGATTTCGAGCACCCGGTTGGCGCGGTCGTAGCCGGCGGACTTGATGCCGCCGCGGCGGATCGGCTTGCGTTCGATGGCCATGCGCTGCTCCTTCGCTGCGGTCGGCTCAGAGTCCCAGATCGCGGCACAGCGTCTCGACGCGCGCCTTGACCGCAGCGTCCATCGCGATCGGCCGGCCCCATTCGCGGTGGGTCTCGCCCGGCATCTTGTTGGTGGCGTCGATGCCCATCTTGCTGCCCAGGCCGCTGACCGGCGAGGCGAAGTCCAGGTAGTCGATCGGCGTGTTCTCCACCAGCACGGTGTCGCGCACCGGATCGACCCGCGTGGTGATCGCCCAGATCACTTCCTTCCAGTCGCGCGCATCCACATCCTCGTCGACCACGACGATGAACTTGGTGTACATGAACTGGCGCAGGAAGCTCCAGACACCCATCATCACGCGCTTGGCGTGCCCGGGGTACTGCTTGCGCATCGACACGACCGCCATCCGGTAACTGCAGCCTTCGGGCGGAAGATAGAAATCGACGATCTCGGGGAAGGTGCGACGCAGGATCGGCACGAACACCTCGTTGAGCGCCACGCCGAGGATGGCGGGCTCGTCGGGCGGCTTGCCGGTATAGGTCGAGTGGTAGATCGGATCGCGCCGCATCGTGATGCGGTCGATCGTGAACACCGGGAACCAGTCGCGCTCGTTGTAATAGCCGGTGTGGTCGCCGAACGGCCCTTCGAGCGCCACTTCGTAGTCGCTGGCCGGCCGGGGCGGCGCGCCGTCGGGCAGTGGGTCGGGCGCGCCGGTCTGGGGCTGGATGTGGCCTTCGAGCACGATCTCGGCCGAGGCCGGCACCGCCAGGTCGTGGCTGATGCAGCGGGTCGTTTCGGTCCGGCCGCCGCGTAGCAGCCCGGCGAACTGGTACTCGGACAGGTGGTCCGGCACCGGCGTCACGGCACCCAGGATCGTGGCCGGATCGGCGCCCAGCGCCACCGCGATCGGGAATGGCTTGCCCGGATGCGCGAGCCGGTGATCGCGGAAGTCGAGCGCGCCGCCGCGGTGGGCCAGCCAGCGCATGATCACCTTGTTGCGGCCAATCACCTGCTGCCGGTAGATGCCCAGGTTCTGGCGCTTCTTGTGCGGCCCGCGCGTGACGGTCAGGCCCCAGGTGATCAGCGGCCCGGCATCGCCCGGCCAGCAGGTCTGGATCGGGAGCCGCGCCAGATCCACATCCGCGCCTTCCCAGACCACCTGCTGGCAGGCGGCGCTGCTGACCTGGCGCGGCGCCATGTCCCACAGCGCGCTCTTGAGCATCGCCACCTTGCCGATCGCGTCTTTCAGGCCCTTGGGCGCTTCCGGCTCCTTGAGGGCGGCCAGCAATTCGCCCACCTCGCGCAGTGCGGTCACGCTGTCGGCGCCCATGCCCAGCGCCACCCGCTTCGGCGTGCCGAACAGGTTGGCCAGCACCGGGACATTGTGTCCTGTCGGGCGCTCGATCAGCACCGCCGGGCCGCCGGCACGCAGCAGACGGTCGCCCAGTTCGGTCATTTCGAGCACGGGGGAGACGGGTGCCGAGATCCGGCGCAGTTCGCCGATCCGTTCGAGCTGGCTGATGAAATCGCGCAGGTCTGAGTACTTCATGGTTTATGTTGCTTTGCAACAAATCCGACGAACGGCGTGCCAAACCGCAGTTTCATCGTAAGCGATTGATAAATTTAAACAAAAAGCCGTCTCACCGATCGCGGATTCGATCCCGAAGCAGAAGTCTACTGGGCTGAAACCCAAGCGGCAGTGTCCGCAAGCGTCCGGAGCTTGCCCAATAGACTAAAATCCAAGCTTGTTTGCTGGGATGCACCCCCCGCCATCGAGCGCCGGTTCTCGGCGCGGCGGAGTTGTCAGGGTACCCAGTTCGGTTTCGGGAGTTCCTTCGTAACGCGCGGGCAGCCTGCCCATCCCGGAATCTGGCATTGACTCGATCGGCCTCTGGGCCGATGCGCGATGCCCAACGCGGAGTCCAGCCACTTGAAGCGCGGCGGACTCCTTGTCCAACCTGTGAGTGAGGACCCGCGGTGATGTCTGCCGCAGGCCGCTCAGCATAAGGAGGCAATCATGCTCTTCCGCTTCAAGTCGTACCTGCCGCGTTTGTCGGCAGAAAACCGGCTGCTGGTGTTTTGCCGCGACGTGGCTGATGGATTCCTGTCGACCTCGCGCCTGGTTGTGACCTTTGTCGGCTGCGCGACTCTGCTGGCAGCCGGTGCCTTGCTGTCCGACGACGGCGTACGAGGCCGCATCGTTGCTCAGGCGCCCGCCTTGGTGAGCCAGTGGCTGCTTCCGTCGGCTGCCGAGGCTGCCGACGGCACCGCCGCGGAATCGGTGTCGACCGCAACAACGGTCGCTCATAGTGCCGAGCAGCGCAACGTCACGCAGTACCTGTCGCGCCGCTACCGGGTTGCCGACGAAGCCGTCGGCCGACTGGTGGCCGCCGCGTATCAGCTCGGGCGCGAACAAAGCCTCGACCCGATGCTGATTCTGGCGGTGATGGCCATCGAGTCGGGCTTCAACCCGCTTGCAGAAAGCCCGGTCGGCGCGCAGGGGCTGATGCAGGTGATGACGCGTGTGCACTCGGCCCGTTTCGAGGCGCACGGTGGCGATCATGCGGCGCTCGACCCGATGGCCAACCTGCAGGTCGGATCGATGCTGCTGAAGGAACTGATTCAGCGTGGCGGTTCGGTCGAGCGTGGCCTGCAACTGTATGTCGGCGCGGGCAATCTGCCGGACGATGGCGGCTACGGTGCGCGCGTGCTGGCGGAGCGGGGGCGGATTCAGACAGCGTCGACCGGCAAGGTCGAGGTAGCGCTCAACGCCGCACTGCGCGGCGACGCCGTGCGCGTACAGGCGCCGGCACAGCCGACAGCGGCGTCTGCGGCCCCCGCGGCCCCGGTCCCGACGGCCGCGAGCGACAAGTCCGCCTGATACCCGTTGGGTTCAGGCGCGCTGGCGGGAGCGCAGGTACGCCGCCATGCGGTCCATGGCCTCCCGCAGCAGCGGGAGAGCCGTGGCGTAGGACAACCGCACATAGCGTTCCGGCGCGTTCATGCCGAAATCGCGGCCGGGCACGAGGCATACGCCGGTGTTGCGCAGCAGGTCGAACGCAAAATCCCAGCTATCAGCAGCATGCGCGCTGACGTCGGCGTAGATATAGAAGGCGCCATCCGGAAGCACAGGCACGCGCAGGCCCATCTGCTCCAGTGCCGGCACGAGATAGTCGCGCCGCTGCTGTAACTCGCGGCGGCGCGCCTCGCACAAGGCGAGGGTTGGCTCCTCGAAGCAGGCCAGCGCGGCCCGTTGCGCAACGGTCGATGCGCAGATGAACAGGTTCTGCGCCAGCTTTTCGAACACGGGCACCAGCGCGCGCGGCGCGATCAGCCAGCCCAGCCGCCAGCCGGTCATACTGAAATACTTCGAAAAGCTGTTGATGATGATGGCGTCGTCGTCCAGCACGAGCGCCGACCGCGGCGCGCGGTCGTAGCTCAGTCCCAGGTAAATTTCATCGACGATCGCAAAGCCGCCACGGCGCCTGACCGTGCGCAGCAGGGCATCGAGCGCGTCGGGCGCGATCGAGGTGCCGGTTGGATTCGAGGGGGAGGCCAGCAGCACGCCACGGGTGTTCGCGTTCCATGCCTGGTCGACGGCCTCGGCCGTCAGCTGAAAGCGGGTCTGCGGCCCGCAAGGCAGCAGCACCGCGCGGCCGTCGAAGGCGCTGACGAAGTGACGGTTGCACGGATAGCTCGGATCGGGCATCAGCACTTCGTTGTCCCGCTCGATCAGCGCGGCCATCGCGAGCAGCAGGGCGGCCGATGCGCCGGCGGTCACGACCACGCGCTCGGCGTCGATCGTTGCGCCGAATGCCTCGCGGTAGTGCGCGGCGATCTTCAGCCTAAGGTCATCCAGGCCTAGCGCTGCCGTGTAGGCTGTCTGTCCCTGCGCGAGTGCGGCCTCCGCCGCCTGCCGGACCGCCGGCGGCGCCGTGAAGTCCGGCTCGCCGATGCTCATGTGGATGATCGACCGGCCGCTCGCCTGCAGCCGCGCTGCTTCCTTGACAACCTCCATCACATAGAACGGCGTGATCCGGGTTGTTCGGGCTGCGAGGGGTGTCATCCAGTCCAAGACAAAGAGCGGGGCGGCCACCCGCTGCGCATTTGAGTGTGAGTAAACACTAACTCAAAGGCGACAGGCAAAAAAAGAGCCTGTCACTTGGTCGCACCCGTATTCGGCTGAGGAGGGAGGGAGGAGAGGCACCGACCTAGGGCTGTCATGCGACCAAGCTTGCGACAGGCTCGAAAGGTTCATGTCAGAGTTTATGGGCGCGCAGACAAAAGTCAAGTTTGTCTAGGGCAAACGTGGGTTTTGTTGCGATTCCGCCATGCGGGATCTTGGGTTCGCTCGGGCGACGCGTCACGTCGAAACTGCGCTGCCGCGATCCTGATGAGTCAGCAGTGCCTCGGCGGCCGGGAATCAACAGCCACCCTGGGAGTCAATGCAGTTATGCGGCATGCCGCGCCGATCGAAGTAAAGCCGCAGCGCATAATCGTTGCCCCGTTGTCAGAGGTTGCTCATGCCCAATCGCAAGGACTCCGCCGATCTGCGCCGCGCCGCGCTCGAGTATCACGAGTTTCCGACGCCCGGAAAGATCTCGGTCACGCCGACCAAGCAGCTGACCAACCAGCGCGATCTGGCGCTTGCGTACTCGCCCGGTGTGGCAGCTGCGAGCGAGGCGATCCACGCCGATCCGGCCACGGCGGTCCGCTACACGGCGCGCGGCAATCTGGTCGGGGCCATCATCAACGGCACCGCCGTGCTGGGTCTTGGCGCGATCGGACCGCTGGCGGCCAAGCCAGTGATGGAAGGCAA